>NZ_JAVGCZ010000026.1:0-37849 GCF_052928425.1 Glutamicibacter sp. BSL13 | reverse complement strand
CCCGCCGCATCAACCTGGCGAAGAACCCTCCCACGGTGATCATGCTCGCCGGTCTGCAGGGTGCCGGTAAGACCACCCTGGCCGGCAAGCTGGCCAAGCACCTGAAGGCCGAAGGCCACACCCCGATGCTGGTGGCCTGCGACCTGCAGCGCCCGAACGCGGTCAAGCAGCTGCAGATCAACGGTGAGCGTGCCGGCGTGCCCGTCTACGCCCCGCATCCGGGCGTCTCCTCCGAATTCGACACCCCCACCGGTGACCCGGTGGTGGTGGCCCGCGACGGTGTAGCCGAGGCCAAGGCGAAGCTGCATGACGTGGTGATCGTTGACACCGCCGGCCGCCTGGGCGTGGACGCCGAGATGATGGCCCAGGCCGCGAACATCCGCGCCGCGATCAACCCGGATGAAGTGCTCTTTGTCATTGACGCCATGATCGGCCAGGACGCGGTGAACACCGCCCAGGCCTTCCATGAGGGCGTGGACTTCACCGGTGTGGTCCTGTCCAAGCTGGATGGTGACGCCCGCGGTGGTGCTGCCCTGTCGGTGGCCTCGGTGACCGGCAAGCCGGTCATGTTCGCCTCCACCGGCGAGAACCTGGACGACTTCGAGATCTTCCACCCGGACCGCATGGCCAGCCGCATCCTGGACATGGGCGACATCATGACGCTCATCGAGCAGGCGGAGAAGAACTGGGACCGCGGCGAAGCGGAGCGGATGGCGAAGAAGTTCGCCGACCAGGAAGACTTCACCCTGGATGACTTCCTGGCCCAGATGGCCCAGATCAAGAAGATGGGGTCCATGAAGAAGCTGCTGGGCATGATGCCCGGCACCCAGATTTCCCGTCAGCAGCTGGAGCAGTTTGACGAGCGCCAGATTGACCGGGTGGAGGCCATTGTGCGCTCCATGACCCCGCACGAGCGCAACGCACCGAAGATCATCAACGGTTCGCGCCGTGCCCGTATTGCCAAGGGCTCGGGCGTCTCGGTCTCCGAGGTCAACCAGATGCTGGAGCGCTTTACCGAAGCCCAGAAGATGATGAAGAAGATGGCCTCCGGCGGCGCCATCCCGGGCATGCCCGGTGCCGGCCGCGGCGGGGCCCGCAAGGCCAAGGGCAAGGGGAAGGGCAAGAAACAGAAGTACGGCAACCCGGCCAAGGCCGCCCAGGCTGAGCTGGAGGCCAAGAACAAGAAGGCCAACGCTCCCAAGGGTGCCGCATTCGGGCAGGGCGGGGTCCCGGAGGACTTCGACCCGTCAAGCCTGAACCTGCCGTCCGGGTTTGAGAAGTACCTGGGCAAGTAGCTTCCTGAGCTGTTCGGGGAGGCGACCAACATTGTCGGTCGCCTCCCCGAAGTGTTTTAATTCCGTTTCTGGTGCTTTACCGGGCTTGCTGAGCAGCAGAGGGCTGGTGAAGGGCAAGTAACTTCCTTGGGTGGTCGGTCTCCCGCCAGTAGCATCTTGGCATGACATCACATTCCAAGCACCTTCGTTCCCTGACTCTCATGGGCGTGGCACTCCTTGGTGCCGCCACCCTCTCCGCCTGCACCGCCGAACAGGACTCTGCCGGTAACACGGAAACCTCCAGTCAGCCTGAGGCCGACAGCTCGCGGTTGGACGCCATCAAGAAGGCCAACCAGCTCAAGGTCTGCACGACCGGAGATTACCGTCCCTTCACCTACCTGGACCCGGAGTCCGGCGAATGGAGCGGCATCGATATCGACATGGCCCAAGACCTGGCAGAGGAGTTGGGCGTGGAGGTGGAGTTCGTACAGACCTCCTGGAAGAATCTCATGCCTGACTTCCTGGAGGAGTGCGACATGGCTGTCGGCGGAGTCTCCATTTCCTTGGAGCGGGCCGAGCAGGCGTACTTCAGTGACGCGACACTGGATGAAGGCAAAACACCAATCACCTTGTGCGAGAACGTGGAGAAGTACGACACCGTCAAGGAAATCAACCAGCCCGGCGTCCGCTCCATCACCCCCATCGGTGGAACCAACGAAAAGTTCGCAGACGAGCACTATCCGGAAGGGGAGATCATCCGATTCGAGGATAACAATGCCATCTTTGACGAGATCATTGCCGGCCGTGCGGACGTGATGACCACGGACGCCTCGGAAACTCGGTGGGTGGCCCACGAGAAGCCCGAACTATGCGCGGTGCACCCGGATAAGCCATTCAACTTCTCACAGAAGGCATACATGCTCCCGCGCGGGGATGAAACCTTCCGACAGTACGTCAATCAGTGGCTGAACATGTCCAAGAATGACGGCACGCTGAAGCAAGCCGAGAAGCCCTGGTTCGGATAGCTTTCACAGTTATCGGACCCGAGGTGGGTGCCGAAGCCGCATTCGAAAAAGTGGCGTGACAACCCGGGCTGGGGCGTGGACTCTGGCGCCCGAGTTGTCACGCTCCACGGAGCCTGTTCCTAGCTGCGGCCGGCAAAAAGCGCAGGGAAGTCACTGTCCCTGAATTCCCGGGAAGACGGCGTGCCCGCACGATGCTGTGCTTCCTCGTTTTGGCGCAGTTCTACCCTGCGGATCTTGCCGGAAATGGTCTTGGGCAGATCCGAGAACTCCAGGCGCCGGATCCGCTTGTAGGGAGCCAGGTGCTTCCGGCAATAACCAAGGATCGCCTCGGCGGTCTGCGCGGTCGGGGAGTGCCCCTCGGCCAGGATCACAAAGGCCTTGGGGACCGAGAGCTTCATGTCATCGGGGGAGGGGACCACCGCCGCCTCTGCCACGGCGGGGTGTTCCAGGATCACCGATTCCAGTTCGAAGGGGCTGAGCTTGTAGTCACTGGACTTGAACACGTCATCGGCGCGGCCCACGTAGGTCAGCACCCCGTGCTCGTCCCGTTGGGCAATGTCACCGGTGTGATAGACGCCCTCGCGCATTGCCTGGATGGTGGTGGCTTCGTCTTTGAAGTAGCCCTTCATCAACCCCACGGGTGGGTTATTCAGGCGCAGACAGATCTCACCTTCCTCGGCGACCGCGCCGGTGGTGGGGTCACGCAGTTCCACGGCATATCCGGGCATGGGCCTTCCCATGGCGCCAACGGTGATGCGTTCACCCGGAGGGTTGGCAACCTGGACCGTGGTTTCGGTTTGCCCGTAGCCATCCCGGATCACCTGACCCCATGCTCGGTAGACATGGTCAATGACTTCGGCGTTCAGTGGCTCGCCCGCCGATACCAGCTTGGCTGGCGGGGTGGCCAGTTCTCCCAGGTCCGCCTGGATCAGGTATCGCCAGACCGTGGGTGGGGCGCAGAAGCTGGTGACATTCTTGGACTCCATCTGCTGCATCAGTGCCCGGGCGTCAAAGCGTTCGTAGTTGTACACGAACACAGTGGCCTCGGCGATCCATGGGGCGAAGAAGTTGGACCAGGCGTGCTTGCCCCAGCCGGGGGAGGCGACGTTGAGGTGGATGTCGCCTGGTTCCAGGCCAATCCAGTACATGGTGGCCAGGTGGCCTACGGGATACGAGGTGTGGGTGTGCTGCACCAGTTTGGCCTGGGAGGTCGTGCCGGAGGTGAAGTACAGCAGCAGGTTTTCATCCGCAGCCGTGGGGACGTCCAGCTGGAATTCGGCCGGAGCGTCTACTGACTCTCGGTAGTCCAGGATCCCCGGTCCTGGCGTTCCGTTCACCTGCACGAGCGTGTAGTTCCCCGAGACCTCACTGAATTTGGGGATCTGCTCTTCATTCGTGACGACCAAGCTCGCGTTGCCACGCTGAATCCGCTCGGCAAGGTCGCTACTTGTCAGCTGCGTGGTGGAAGGGATGATGACGGCACCTAGCTTCATGCCCGCCAGCATGACTTCCCACAACGCGATTTCGTTGCCCAGCATGACAATCATGGTCTCCGAGCGTTCGAACCCCTGATCGGAGAACCACCGCGCCACCTGTGTGGAACGCCGCGATAATTCTGCCCAGGTGTAGCTGGCGGTGCTGCCATCCGGCTCGGCCAGGATCAGCGCCGGGCTGTTGGCCCGTTGTGGGTCGCGAGCGACCTGGTCAAACCAGTCATAGGCGAAGTTGAAGTCCGTGAACTGCGGCCAGCTGAACTCCTCGCGTGCCCGCTGATAGTCCTCGCGCAAGGCGAGTAGCTGGTCTCGGGCGGCACGGAACTTGGCGGTGTTGTTCATCTGGGTCCTTTCACCTGCAGTGGCAGCCGCCGCTGTGTCATCAGCACCCGGAGCGCACTTAAATTCCAGACAAATATACTCTGGTGACCAATCTGGACGAAGTGTTGCGTCAAACTGCGGGAGGAATTTGTGTTTGAGGCCGCGTTTTGCTCAATTGTATTCCTTCCCTCTCACGCCTAGACGCCTCGGGGGATGGGGTTCATGTCGCGGGCTGGCAGCCTGCGTTCGGCTATGGGGGTGAACAGTCGCCCCGGTTACAGCGGCAATCTCCGATTTGGCTGCAAGTCATCCTTTGGGTCGACCGCGTTGTGCCGGATACTGCCCGATCTCCGCCTTGGGATACCCGCTCGAATTGGAGCCACTCATAGGATGAAGCAAAGACCCGATCCTTGGAAGGGAATCCGCCATGAGTACCCAGGAATTCAATACCGCCGCAGCCGTCTTCAATTATGACGTCTACCGCGACGACGCCCAGCAGCGGGTCTTTGAGGCCCTCAGTGCGTTTGACCTCGTCGGCTATATCGAGGCGGCAGACCGCGAGGGTGCCAGTACCTACGTCCACGCAGAACTGGCCCTGAACGAGGACGAGCAGCCGATGACGGCCAGCGCCTCCGGCAACCTGTCGGTCTCCCAGCAGGGCCTGGAGCAGCTGGCCGGGAAGCTGATGGAAGCCAGCGGTGCCGACAGGCTCAATCTTGACGGCGACTTGGCGGCCGGCACGGAACTAGAGCACCCCGAGGACGCCGGAGCCGATGACGAAATGGAGATGGAGACCGACACCGAGGAATCCTTGCAGGCGATTGCCGGTCCAAGCCTGCGCCGCAGCGATTTGGCGTTGTCCGCGATGGGGCAACCAGGCTCGTGGCTAGTGAGGCAAGACGCTTCTGGATTACTCGCGCTGCGCCGCGGCGAACCGGTGGAGATCATCCTTGGGCGCAAAATGGTTCCGGCGCTGGAAATCCTGCGCCACGATGCGGCCTACGAACTGCGATTCCACGCACGCAGGGGAGCCGTGAATGTCAACGGCAGTGTGGCCGCGCAATACTGGATGGGTCCCGCGCAGCGGGCTGTTCCCACTGTCGCGGCAGAAAGCGCCGCGGCAAAGTATCAGGCCGATTTGGCGCAGTGGCTATATGGAATTGACGAGGAGGAGCTGGCCGCCCTGGAGTCGTTGTGGCCACAGGCCGCTCGTGAGCTGCGCGCATTGTCCAACGAGCGCACCGAGGAATCCCTCCGCCAGCTGGTGGGCAACCTGGGGATGCCGTCCGAGCTGATTGATGCGGTGCGTGATGAACTGGATCCCACGGGTTTTGAATCCCTCAAGGGAGGTCTGTTCACCGGTCTCGACCAGGCCCTTGAGGAGGAGATCTCAGACGCCAAGGGAGTAAAGAGACTGATTTACCGGACCGGCTGGAGCCCTTCGGCGTTGATTGGGTCCTCACTGGTGATCCTCGCGGCCGGCACGCAACTGAACCGGTGGATGCGTCGCAAGGCCAAGCCCGGTGCAGGATGGCGCCGAACCATCATGTTCTTCTGGTACTCCGACGCCATCTACTACCTCGCCCGAGGGTTCCGGCAGGTATTGGCGAAGAGGCTCCCCAAGGCGTAGGAGCCGTACCTACCTCCGAAGGGAGAGCACACAGGAGACAAGAGCAGGCGCTGCCTGACTGACGCGAACTCGTCAGCCAGACAGCGCCTGCTCTTTGTACTACTCCTGCCTACGCATGGGCTGGTGCCGGCCGCTGGGGGAGTTAGGAGCTTTGGGACTTCACGGCCGGAAAGTCCGAGTCGCGGTATTCGACTCCGCTCATCGATTCGCCGCGATGGCGTTCCTCTTCGGCCTTGCGCAGCTCCACCCGCCGGATCTTGCCCGAGATGGTCTTGGGCAGATCCGAGAACTCCAGGCGCTTGATCCGCTTGTACGGAGCCAGGTGCTCACGGCAGTACGCCAGGATGCTTTCTGCCAGCTCCGGACCCGGGTCATGCCCGGCCGCCGGGATGACATAGGCCTTGGGTACGCTCAGGCGCAGCTCATCCGGGGCAGGCACGACCGCGGCCTCGGCCACCCCCGGGTGCTCAATCAGCACCGACTCCAGTTCGAAGGGGCTCAGCTTGTAGTCACTGGACTTGAACACGTCATCGGCGCGTCCCACATAGGTCAGCACCCCGTGCTCGTCCCGTTCGGCAATGTCACCCGTGTGGTAGAAGCCGTCACGGAACGCGTCCGCCGTCTTCTCCTCATCCCCGAAATACGAATTCATCAATCCCAGTGGGCGGGGATCAAGTTCCAGGCAGATCTCGCCAAGATCCCCCTGCTCACCGGTGGCCGGGTCCACCAACACCACGTTGTATCCGGGCATGGGACGGCCCATCGCCCCAATGGTGATGCGTTCGCCCGGAGGATTGGCAATCTGCACCGTGGTTTCGGTCTGCCCGAACCCGTCCCGAATGACCTGCCCCCAGGCCCGCTCCACCTGGCCAATGACTTCCGCGTTCAGCGGTTCACCGGCCGAGACCAGCTTTGCCGGAGGATTCTTCAGGTGCCCCAGGTCCGCCTGGATCAGCAGCCGCCACACGGTGGGCGGGGCACAGAAGCTGGACACCTGTTCGGCGTCCATCTGCTCCATCAGCGCCTTGGCATCGAAGCGGTCATAGTTGTACAGGAAGACCGTGGCTTCGGCAATCCACGGGGTGAACAGGTTGGACCAGGCGTGCTTGGCCCAGCCGGGGGAGGCCACGTTCAGGTGAACGTCCCCTGGCTCCAGGCCAATCCAGTACATCGTGCTCAGATGGCCCACGGGGTAGGAGGTGTGGGTGTGCTCCACCAGCTTCGCCCGGGACGTGGTCCCCGAGGTGAAGTACAGCAGCAGCGTTTCATCGGCCCGCGTGGGCTCATCCAGGCTGAACTCCACCGCAGCGTTCAGGGAGTCGCCATAATCCAGGACACCGGGTGTGGGGGAGCCGCTGACCTGGATCAAGGTGAAGTCGCCGGGAACCGATGTAAACTTCTCCACCTGGTCCTGGTTGGTCACCACCCAGCGGGCGTCGCCGCGTTCGACCCGGTCGGCCAGGTCCGCTGGGGTTAGTTGCACCGTGCAGGGAATCAACACCGCGCCTAGCTTGATCCCGGCCAGCATGGTCTCCCACAACTCGACCTGGTTGGTCAGCATGACAATCATCCGGTCAGAGCGGCGCACCCCCTGATCCGAAAGCCAACGGGCCAGCTGGGTGGAACGCTGGGAGAGCTCCTTCCAGGTGCGCCGGGTTGAGGTGCCATCCATCTCGTTGATGACCAGCGCCTCTTTCCCGCCGCGCTCGCCGGACGCCACCTGGTCAAACCAGTCAAAACCGAAATTGAAGTGGGTGAACCGTGGCCAGCTGAACGTGTCCCGTGCTTCCTGGTAGTTCCCTCGCAGGGAGAGCAGGTGGTCGCGGGCGGCTCGGAACTCTTCGGTGACGTTCAATGCGCTTACCTTTCGCTTGCAGGCACGAGGCTTTCGGGATCAAGGGTGACCCACATCACTGGACAATATACTTTGATGTCCAACAATTTGAAAGGGTGCCACCGGGAGACAGGGGTCTGATTAGCGCTGCTCGAAGCGGTTCAGCTTGTGGGTGCCATCGCAGAAGGGCTTGATGGCCGAGCCGCCGCAGCGGCAGAGGGCCACGGTGCCCCGCCGCGGCTCAATGACCTCACCATCGGCGTCCAGGATCTCAAAGTCCCCGCGCACCAGCAGTGGCCCGCGTGGGCACACCGTGATCTGGGTGTTCTCTTGTTTGTTCTCCTGGCTCAAGCGGCTACTCCTGCCGGTTCGCGCAAGGAGGAGTTGCCGGACTCCCAGGCGTCCAGCTGCCAGCGTCCCACCATCGCGTCCACCGCGGCGGCCGCCTGGGCGCCAAAGAAGACATCCGGTGCCAGGTCCGGCTGATCTTCCACCAGCCCGCCGGCCAGGTCGCGTCCGGCGATCTGTTCATGAACCGCGTCGGCTTCCACGTGCTCATCGAAATAGTCCGTGACCGGCGCCTCGAAGCCCAGTCTGCGGAAGCCGCGGGCATAGGCGGCGTTGGGCAGCGAGGACGTCATTTCATAAATGGCCAAATGCCCGGTGATCGCGCCGCGCAGCCGCCGATGCATTCCAAAGAGCGACATCATGTTCACCGAGGCCAGGGTGATCGCCGGTACCTGCTCAATGTAGGCGCCAAAGGTGTTCTCCAGCCCGGCGCCGTGCATGGTGGTCGCGAACAGCTCGCTGTGCATGCGGCTCAGCTGTCCGCCGCCGTACTCATCGGCCTGGATCTCCACCATGGCCGCCTTGGCCCGGCCCTCCAGCCGCGGAATCGCCCAGGTGTGCGGATCGGCCTCCTTGAGCTGGTAGACCGACTTGTGAATCAGGAACTCGCGGGCCTGCTCCAGGGTGGCGTGCCGCTGCACATACTTGGACACCGAAGGCCCCGAATCATCGGCGGCCAGTTCAAAGAGGCGTTCGGCCACGGCCTCGGCCCGGGGCTCAACCTCTGGAGCCGAACCGGCGGCCTCCCGCAGCCGGGCCTCGAAGCGTTCCTCAAGCTTCCGGCGCTGGACCAATAGGCTTGGCTCCCACTCCCAGGCGGCATCCACCTCGTCAAACCCGCGGTAGGACAGCTCATAGATGATAAAGAGGCCCAGCTGGATGTCCTCGTCGAACAGCGGGTCACTCTCGGCGACCACAGCACGGCTGACCACGTCGGCCAGGATCGCGGTATCCGCGCCGGCAGGCTGGCGCAGCACCGAGGCCAGTTCGGTGGTCAGTGGTCCACGAGGTGTTGGAAGCTTCATGGTGTTCCTTCTCTGATGCTGAATGTCGGCTACAAGCCGCTGACGTTGGCCATATCGTGGCAGTATTCTCGGCTCAAGACCAGCGCTGACAGGAAAGGCCAAGGTATGGCATCTGCAAGGCATCGC
Source organism: Glutamicibacter sp. BSL13 (assembly GCF_052928425.1). Taxonomy (NCBI): domain Bacteria; kingdom Bacillati; phylum Actinomycetota; class Actinomycetes; order Micrococcales; family Micrococcaceae; genus Glutamicibacter; species Glutamicibacter sp. BSL13. The sequence goes on along the minus strand of NZ_JAVGCZ010000026.1, from coordinate 28,773 downwards.
GCCGCACCCGGTTCCGGGCCAACTGGGGTCGCCAACCTGCCGCTACCCCGGTTGGAGGCCGAATACATCCTGCCGCTGAAGTGGGCGGACACCAGTGGCGATGACGAGCTCGTCTCCTACCTTGAAGAATTGTCGCAGTGGGTGGACATCACCATCGTTGACGGTTCGGCGCCGCCGGTCTTTGCAGAGCATCGGCGGCGTTTCGGGCCGCTGGCCCGGCATCTTCCGCCGGAAGGAGTGAAGCCGCCCAATGGCAAAGTGCACGGTGTTCTCACGGGGATTCGCCATGCGCGTCATGAACGGATCGTGATCGCCGATGATGATGTGCGCTATTCCAGGCAGAACCTAGGGCGCGCGCTGGATTTGCTGGAGCAGAACGATCTGGTGCGGGTGCAGAACTACTTTGACCCGCTGCCCTGGCATGCCAAATGGGATAGCGCCCGAAGCCTCATCAACCGTGCCTTCGGCTCGGATTATCCCGGGACGCTGGCGGTACGGCGGAGCCTTGTGGCGGGTGGCTACCGCGGTGATGTGTTGTTCGAGAACCTGGAGATGATCCGCACGGTGCTGGCGCGCGGAGGCACCGAAGTGCGTGCGGATGACCTGCTGGTGCGGCGCCTGCCGCCACAGACTGCCCACTTCCTGGGGCAGCGGGTGCGCCAGGCCTATGACTCCCAGGCGCAGCCGGTGCGGCTGCTGGTGGAGCTGTCATTGCTGCCTCTGCTTGCGTGTCTGGCCCGGAAACCAGCCAAGCTGTTGCTGTTCGTGGCCGGCACTGTTGTTCTTGCCGGGTGGGGGCGGCGTGGAACACAGGGTGCCTTCCCGTGGTCTACAGCGTCGTTTGCGCCGTTGTGGGTGATCGAGCGTGCCATCACGTCCTGGATAGCCTTGGGCTGGCGGTTGGCCGGCGGGGTTCCCTATGCCGGAGGGAAGCTGAAGCACGCGGCGAGCTCGCTGCGGGACCTGCGCCGGGCGCAATCCGGCTTTTAGGGCATCGGAGCGTAGCGCATAGAGCTTTCCGTATGTAACTAGCGAAAACACTACGGCCTGTCGACGAGCTCTGCTGATGCGTCGACAGGCCGGTGTTCGGTTTCGCCTAGGTGTGTTCTGGCTGAGCCAGGGCTGGAGCTGGTTTACTCAGCACGGGCGCCAGGTTTTGCCTCCGGGTGCATAGCACCGCGGTCCGGTGTAGTTGGAGGGACCGCTGCTCTTCTTCCTTGGAGCCTGGTACGTCTTCTTAGGCGTCCGCGGTGCGGTCGGTCGTTGCGCTTTTTTGTGTGGCTGCGTTTGTTGTTGCGTATTGTTTTGCTTGCTCGGCGCCGCGGCCCGGCGCCGCTCGGCGGTAGCCGCCTTTTGCTGCTCTTGCGCCTTTTTGAGCTCCGCTGCGCGTTGCTTTGCCTTCTCTGCCTTCAGCTTCTCCTCTTTTTGCTTTCGCTCGGCTTCCTTGCGCTCCTTTTCTTCCTGCTTCAGCTTCGATTCTTGAGCGCGGTGAGCCTTTTCCAGATCCTCGGCGGTCGAGATGGAGTCCGAGAGCTGTGAACGCAAACCGGCAAAACTTGAGGCAAGAAGGGCGTGCGTGACAGGACTGCGGTCCGGGGTGATGCCGTCAAGGGTCTTTTTCAGTCCGAGTCCCATTGCCACTGCGGCCGCGGCCTCGGCGGCCTGTGAGCCGGATTCTTCTATGGAGTCGCTGAGCTCTTCCGAAACCTCTTCCAAGGCCGAGGCAACTTCGTCAACCTGCGCCGGTACGGTGCACTTGATGTCCGTGCTAAAAAGCCCGACTGAGTTTTCGGAGGCTTTGTTTTGCGCAGCCAACACCTCATCGTAAAACTTGATGTTCGGCTCGAACTTCACAGCGATTCCCAGGCCGAGTGCTGCAATCTTTGCGTTGACCAAGTGCCCATCCTTGAACACGCCGGCCAGGGTTCTGCCATAGCGGTCGGTTCTCTCGACATCGTATTCGAGGTCGACCTTGTCGCCTGGGGAAAGGATCGATTTGAGGTGATCGCTGGCCTCGGAGCCGAGGCACTCCACACCCTTATTGGGGTCTACGGTTTCGGGCGTATCCACGTTGAGGAGCCGAACCCGCTGTTCGGCGCCGGCAATCTTCATATCCACGGTATCTCCGTCGATAACCCGGATTACAGTGCCCTGTGTGTCACTGTCGGCGGTCGCGGCGTATACGACGCCGGAGGTAACCAGTGTTCCGGCAACAAGGCCCGCGACCCACTTTGATTTTGTGCTCAACAAAATGTTTCTCGTTTTCTCAGAAAGTGCAAGTGATTGGGGAGAATAACTCCTCCATCAGTAAAGGGTTTTTCATTGAAAACGCCAAAACCTTCGTTCCCCGAGTTAGGCCGGACACGATGTTGTGTGAGGTAGCAGCCGATTCCAGTTATTCATTGAAGCTTCAAGTAAATTCCGGTAGGCTTGAGCCCACGAGGACCAATGATCTGTGCCGGGAAGGTGGCCGCGATGAGCGTGCGCGAAGAGAAACTATCCGATGAGTTGAGCATGAATGCCGTGCAACTCAAGGTCGGGGATATGCGGCTGATGAGCGATTACTACCAGAAGGCCCTGGGGTTGACGGTGCTGGCAGAAGACCATGACGGGCTCACGCTGGGACGCGGTTCCAGTGAACTGGTCAAGCTCCGGCACGCGCCGGGACTGCACCTGCCAGCCCGGGGAGATGCCGGGCTCTTTCACACGGCCCTGCTCTTTGAGAGCCAGGAGGACCTGGCGGCCACCGTCTACACCGCCGCCCGCTTCGACAACACCCGATTCGTGGGATCCAGCGACCACCTGGTCTCCGAGGCCTTCTACTTCACCGACCCTGAGGGCAACGGGATCGAACTGTACTGGGACCGCCCACGCGATACCTGGCGCTGGGAGCAGGGCAAGGTGGCCATGGATACCATCTACCTGGATCCCAACCAGTACCTGGAGGCGTACCTGGGGCAGGCGGCGGTCGAGCGGCAGGCGGAAGCCACCGCCGGAGTGGGGCACGTACACCTGCAAGTCGGTGATGTCTCCACCGCCCGACAGTTCTACGTCTCAACGCTCGGGTTTGATGAAACCACTGCGCTGGGGGACCAGGCCCTGTTCGTCTCGGCTGGAGGCTACCACCACCACATGGCCATGAATGTCTGGAACTCGCGGGGTGCCGGGCCGCGCCGCGACACCCTTGGACTGGGTGAGGTGCTGATCAACGTGCCCAACCAGGATGAGGTCGGCAAAATCGCCGAACGCCTGGACTTCGCGAAAATCCAGCACCACCACACCGGCGAGGAACTGCGCTTCAACGATCCCTGGAACAACCAGCTGCGCGTGGCCGTCGCGTAGATCCTGGCAACGCAAACGGGCCTGATCTCGCGATAGCAAGATCAGGCCCGTCAATCCTTAGGTGCCTGGGGTTTCGGTCGGTTCCTGCGGGGGCTGTTCCTGGATGTCCTTAAGCTGTTCGAAGGACATCATCAGGGACTTAAGTTGCGCGTACTCTTCGGTCTTGGCGTAGGCTCGCATCCGTTCGGCACCCTTTAGATCCGCATCGATGTCGGTTAGTTCATCCTTGGGCCCGATCTTGCGCTCGAAGGTGGCACTGCCGCCCTGATAGTTGAACGGCACCGCAACGGCCGGATAGCCGGCCTGCTGGTCTGGGCTGAGCTCGGTGAGTTCAATGACCGCACTGTCCGGGCTGGCGGCGTCCGCCACGAAGGTCAGGTGTGCGCCCTTCTCCTCATTCAGTGTTCCGCCATCAATCAGGACATTGTCCTTCGCTGGGGGTGGGATGGCCTCCTCGGCCCACGGGTCCGCCCCGGTGCGCAGAGTGGCCATGACCTGGCCATCGGGATTGGTGAATTCGATGCTCGCGGCCGCTTCGGGGTTGTACTGGTAGTACTCGTTGGTGATTTCCTTCATCTGCCAACCCTTGGGCAGCTTGACGCTGAAGTGGCCGTTGGCGATCTGTACCGTCTCGGAATCAACCTCGTGCTCGGTCGTGGCGCTCTGTGAGGCCTTCGGCTTTGCGGGTTCATCGGAGGTGGCCTGCGAGCAGCCGGCCAGCAGTCCCGTTGCCAACAGCATCGAGGCAAGTGTGGCTCCCGTGCGGGTCATTATGTGCATAAAGGCCTTTCGTAGAACCTGGCGTCGACCCACCGGGCGATACGCCGCTCAAAATCGGAAATGCAGCGGATCAAGCTGATCCGCTGCCATTTGTTCCGACGCTATGCCAGGCGACGACGAGTGAACCAGTTACACGAGGGGACTTCAGCGTCTTCCTAGTGAACATCCGGGCAGCATTGACGGAGAACCCATCCCTTGATGGTGCTTGCTGGCCGGGGTACAAAGGCATGTCGTTGTGGAAGTAGTGCGGGCATGCACAGGGCCACCCGTGATGGGTTGACTAGGGCCTGTTCAGTGCCACGCGCACACCGAATCCGATTAGCACGGTCCCGGTGATCCGATCCATGACGGTGACCCCCTTTTCCGTGCGCAGCCACTTGCCCGCCAGGGAAGCACCGAGAATGAGCACGGCTGCCCAGAGCATGGTGAGCAGCACATGGACCGCCGCCAGCGCCAGGCCCATCAGCAGGGCGTTGGCCCCGCTGGGGGTGAACTGGGGAATCACGGCTATGTAGAACACGCCAATTTTCGGGTTCAGCAGGTTCGTGGTCACGCCCATCCCGAAGGCCTTCCATTTGCTGGAGGCAACCGGAACCTGCACCGCGTCAACCTTCTTGCGCCGCAGGCTGCGGTAGATCATCTGGGCGCCGAGGAACACCAGATATGCGGCGCCGGCGTAGGTCAGGATTTGATAGGCCAGCTGTGAGGCCGCGAGCACCGCCGAGGCACCGGCCGCGGCAATGACACCCCACGCCAGTACGCCTGTGCAAATCCCCAGGGCAGCCACCGCGGCTTCGGCGCGGCTGCGGGCCACCGCTGAGCGCAAGATCAAGGCGGTGTCCACCCCGGGAACCAGGGTCATCAGCGCGGCCACCACGGCAAAGGAAAGCAGGGCAGAGGTAACGGTCATGGAACAAGGATAAGGGGAAGAGATGGCTGCCCTTGCCAGATCGGGGTTCGGTCCTTGAAGCCGTGCGCCCGGTTACTCCCGGCTTCTCCTAGGCGCGCTTCAGCAGGGCGGCAATGGCCTGCCCGCCACCGATGCACAACGTCACCACGGCATATTGGCCTTCCTTGCGAACCAGTTCCATGGCCGCCCGTAGCGTGAGGATCGCGCCGGTAGCTCCCACGGGATGGCCCAGCGCTATCGCTCCGCCATAGGGGTTGACCCTATCCGCCGGAAGATTCGCATCCCGAATCACCGCCAGGGCTTGTGAGGCAAACGCTTCATTCAGTTCAATGACATCAATGTCCTGCGGTGACAGGCCCGTCTCCTCAAACAACTTGCGCAGGGCAAAGGTCGGCGCATAACCCATGTACGCCGGATCCATGGCCGTGACGGTGACGTGTTCCAGGGTCGCCAGCGACGGCAGGCCGTGGGCGCGCACATAGGACTGCTTGGCCAGTACCAGGGCCGCAGCCCCGTCATTGAGGCCCGAGGAGTTTCCGGCCGTCACCGAGCCCTGTGGGTCAAAGACCGGCTTGAGGCCGGCCAGTGACTCCAGGCTCACCCCGGGGCGCGGATGCTCATCCACGTCCTGGGCTTTACTTCCCACCAGGGAGGCGTCAACGATTTCCTCGGCAAACGCCGCCCGAGCCTCCCGGCCGGTGGCCAGCTGCTGGGACCGCAGCGCAAACTCGTCCTGGTCTTCACGCGTGATTCCGTACTTGCGGGCGACATTCTCGGCGGTGGTGCCCATGTGCTTGTTGCTGAAAGGGTCGGTGAGCATGGCCAGGGTGCCATCCAATAGCTTGCGGTGTCCCAACGTCCTGCCGCGGGAGGCGGAGTAATCCAGATACGGCATGTTGGTCATGGACTCGTTGCCGCCGGCGATCACCACCTCGGTGGCGCCGAAGGCCAGTGACTGTGCGGCGCTGAACACCGCCTGCAGGCCACTGCCGCACAACCGGTTGACGTTGAACGCCGTTGTCCGCTGCGGCAGCCCGGCACCCAGGGCCACCCGGCGGGCGTTGTAGGACTCGGGCCCCACCTGGCCAATGCACCCCATGATGACCTCGTTCACGGCATCGGCGGGAATCCCGCTGCGCTGCAGCGCCCCGGAGGCCGCAGCCGCACCGAGCTCCGCGGTGGCCAGGTCCCGGTAGAAGCCATTGAACTTTCCAACCGCGGTGCGCGCCCCGGCGATGATGGCGATCCTGTCGCTGTGCTCCACGTCCAACTCCCGATCTTCAGCCCAAGGTTTTTGACAGTCTACGACAAGACCTAAGTGTCGAAGTGCGGCGTCATCAAGCGAAGTTCAACCGGTCTTGCCGAGCATGCCGCGTGAGGCCGCGCACAACCGTGCGTGAGGTGGAGCATGCCAAGTTGCCCCGCAGATAACGACTGTTTAACGATTGGTTGCCACACCCCGAATCGGTTAGGTGTCACGGTGCTAAAACTTGGAAACTGGAACTCATGACCTCGAACCATGGCCGTGTGCTGCGTGCCGCTGCAATGACCCTCACCGGACTTTTGGCCCTCAGCGGGTGTGCTGTCAGCCAGTCTTCCGCCCCGGATGACGTCAATTCGCTGCAGCAGCTGCCGGACACCACCGCCAGCAGTGAAGCCGAGGGAGGCAACACCCGGCTCACCGGACTGAACCGGGTCACCACCAGCAATGAGCGGCTGCACATGTACGCCGCGCACCTGGAGCTGAAGGATCACCCGCAGATCAGCCGGGCCACCCGGGAATCGGTCACCGCGAGCATTGACGCTTTCCTGGCTGATCACCAGGACGCCCTGGATGAGGACGTAACCGCCAAGCCAGAACTGAACATCAACTCCCAGGCTGCCTCGGCTGACCAGAGCGTGCTCGGGGTCTCGCAGCAGATCTATGAATTCGCCGGGGCCTCTGGCGCCAACAGCTACCGCACCCAATGGTTTGATGTTCAGCAGGACCGCGAAATTCCGACCAGGGAACTGTTCTCCTCGTCCGAAGCCTGGGACCACGTGCGGCAGATGCTCGCCGAGCAGGCCAACAGCAAGGCCGGCATCGATCTGGAATCCGTTACGGATCTTCCCGAGGAGGCCACCGATGACGTGCAGTTCACCACCAGCGGGGACCTGCAGGTCCAGGTGGACGAATATCTGATCGCCCCGGGGTCCGAGGGCACCATTGTGCTGCAGCTGGATGCCGGGCGCATCGACGGGCTGCTCTCGGATCTGGGCCGCGCCGCACAGGGTTCGGTGGTCGAGCATGATGCGGCGCCAACCCCGGAACCGGTTCCCGGGACATCGGAGAGCGGCTCGGCGACGCCCGAGGAAGAACAGCAGCAGAACACTCCGGCCCAGGTGCCCGAGGTCAGCCAGGTGGACTGCAGGGAAGCCAAGTGCGTGGCGCTGACCTTTGATGACGGCCCCGGTGCCAGCACCGGGTACCTGCTCGATTCGCTGAAGAAGGAAGGGGTCCCGGCCACCTTCTTCGTGGTGGGACCCAACGCCCAGGCGCGCCCGCAACTGCTGCAGCGCATGCAGGCCGAGGGGCACCAGATCGGCAATCACACCTTCTCCCACCGTTCCCTGCCCGCCCTGGCCTCCTCGGAAGTGGCCAAGGAACTGCTGCGCACCGACGAGGCCATCAGCTCGGCCACCGGGTACAGCTCAACACTGGTGCGCCCACCCTATGGCGCCCATAACAAGGACGTGGACCGGATCGTGACCTCCCCGCTGATCCTGTGGGATGTGGACACCCTGGACTGGAAGCACCGCAACACCAACAAGACCATCTCCACCGCCATGGATGAGGTGCGTCCCGGGTCAATTATCTTGATGCACGACATCCATGCCAGCACGGTGGCCGCGGTCCCAGGGCTGATCCGACAGCTCAAGGACAAGGGCTACACCCCGGTACGGGTGGACCAACTCTTCGCCCACTCAAAGCTGAGCGCCGGAAAGGCGTACTACCGAGGCGAACACCCGGCTTCCTAGTATCGGTACCTTGAAACGGGGCGCGCCGGCAGCCGGTTGAAAAGATGGGAACAACCCGTATCAACAAGGACGGCTGCTGAATCCCACTGTGTTGCCTACGGCTACGTTGTCCCTGCCGCCCGCGAACCGACGGCAGCCTTGCACGTGGGGGAGGGGAAAGAGCCCTGGAACGTGTTGCAGCCAACACGATCACGGAATTGGTTTCCCTTGCCCTGCTCTGGCATAATTGCAGGGTACTCGATTTGATGTGGCCCCTCTCTCCATGTCAGGTCCTGTCCTTAGAACCAGCCCAGTATGGCTTGCCCCACAAGCGCAGAAACCGCTGGTTCGACCATGTTGAGAAACAGGAGTGACCACAAAAGTGGCCGTTAAAATTCGTTTGAAGCGCTTCGGCAAGATGCGCGCCCCTCACTACCGTGTGATCGTCATCGACTCGCGTGCCAAGCGCGATGGCCGTGCCATCGAAGAGATCGGTGAATACCACCCGACCGAGAACCCGTCGAAGATCCGCATCGACTCGGACCGTGCCCAGTACTGGCTGTCGGTTGGCGCTCAGCCGACCGAGCAGGTGCACGCTCTGCTGAAGATCACCGGTGACTGGCAGAAGTTCAAGGGCATCGAGGGCCAGGAAGGCACCCTGAAGGTTGCCGAGCCGAAGCCCGAGTTCGTTGCCCCGCAGAAGGGTTCGGTGATCCTGCCGGAGGCCGTCACCCCGAAGGCTGACAAGCCGGCCGAGGCTGAAACCGCTGAAGCCACCGAGGCTGAGTAACCATGCTCGCAGATGCGCTTGACCATCTGGTGCGCGGCATCGTCGACGAGCCGGAGGACGTCAGGGTTGCCCTGAAATCCACCCGGCGCGGAGACCTGCTGGAAGTGCGCGTGCATCCCGAGGACCTCGGTCGCGTGATCGGGCGTCAGGGCCGCACCGCACGGGCACTGCGCACCGTGATGGCTGCGCTGGCCAACGAGCCGATCCGGGTCGATGTGATCGACACGGACCGCAACCGTTAGCCGCGAAACCTTGAAGTCTCGCGCAAGGTGACTTCACTGCAAGGGGAGTTCCCGCCCAACCAGGCGGGAACTCCCCTTGCGCTTTCCAGCCCCCAGAGCCAACCCACCATCTTTTGCTGCTGCCGCACTAGACTATTGCCCAGACAGCACCACCGGCGGCTGCGGCCCGCCCGCCGCAATCGCCCCTACAGTCACCGCCTTCCTAAGGAGAATGATCACCCCGTCATGCGCATGCAGGTTGCACGTATCGGCAAGCCCCACGGTATCCGCGGCGAAGTCACCGTCCAGGTCCTCACCGACGCCCCGGAGGAGCGCTTCGTCAAGGGCGCACAGTTCCACGTGGTCAACGGACCGGTCGAGCGGCTGACCATCCGCAGCGCCCGGTGGAACAAGGCCATCCTGCTGCTGGGCTTCGAGGAGATCGCGGACCGCAACGCCGCCGAAACGCTGCGCCAGGCCCGCCTCGAATTCGACACCGAAGACGAGCAGGAGGATGACCAGGACCAGTGGTACGAGCACGAGCTCGTGGACCTGAAGGTCATGCTGGAGGGCGAACAGGTCGGGGTCATCACCGAGATGCGCACCGGCACCGCCCAGGACCTGCTGGTCTTCAAGGGCAACGACGGTGAGGAGGTCTTCCTGCCGTTCGTTGAGGAATTCGTTCCGGAAATCGACCTGGAGGCCGGCACCATGACCATCACCCCGCCGGCCGGCCTGCTGGAGGTCAACCGCGAAGAGGGCGGGAAGGACTAGCCCATGCGCATCGATGTCATCTCGATCTTCCCGGAATACCTTGCCGCCCTGGACCTGTCGCTGATCGGCAAGGCCCGCACCCAGGGACTGCTGGATCTGAACGTCCAGGACCTGCGCGAATACACCTACGACCGCCACCACAAGGTGGATGACACCCCCTACGGCGGGGGAGCGGGCATGGTCATGAAGCCCGAGCCCTGGGGCGAGGCGCTGGATGCGGTGCTGCAGGCCCCCTCCACCTCCGAACGTCCCACGCTCATTGTCCCCTCCCCGGCCGGAGCCGTGTTCAACCAGCAGATGGCCTACGAGCTGGCCGAGGAAGAGCACCTGGTCTTCGCCTGCGGACGCTACGAGGGCATTGACGAGCGCGTCATCGAGTACGCGCACGAACACTTCAACGTCATCCCGGTATCCATCGGCGACTATGTCCTAAACGGGGGAGAGGTGGCCGTGCTGGTGATGGTCGAGGCGATCGCCCGGCTGATCCCCGGGGTCATAGGCAACCCGGAGTCGCTGGTGGAGGAATCCCACTCGGATGTGCTGCTGGAATACCCCGTCTACACCAAGCCGGCCTCCTGGCGGGGCCGCGAGGTGCCCGAGGTGCTGCTGGGCGGCAACCACGGCCGGGTCGCCCGCTTCCGGCGCGACGCGCAGATCCAGCGCACCGCAGCCCGCCGCCCGGATTTGATCACCCAACTGGATCCCAGCACGCTGAACCGCAAGGACCGCGACCAGCTGTGGCATGCCGGGTTCGCGGTGCAGGATGGGCAGGTCATTCGCAAGTCCGAGCTGGACTGGGACGCGGAGTCGTAAATCACCGTGGCCCCGCCCACGGTGCGTTGGCACCAGGGCGCAGGGTTATGGCAGAATTAACTCTTGGTGTGTTTTGTCTTGCCGCCTGCCGCAGGGGGCGTTGCAGACATGAGAAACCACCGCACCGACAAGCTAGAGCCTTGTCGGTGGCTATGACGTTTCAAGGGCATGTGCACCGCACATGCGCCTTGCCAATAAGGACAGGTGACCTGCGGCAGTTGTCCTAGGAGATGCACCAATGCATATTCTCGACGAGCTGGATTCAGCTTCACTGCGCAACGATGTTCCCGATTTCGGTCCGGGTGACACCCTGAACGTTCACGTGAACATCATCGAAGGCAAGAACTCCCGTGTCCAGGTCTTCAAGGGCTATGTCCTTGGCCGCCAGGGCCGCGGTATCGGTGAGACCTTCACCGTCCGCAAGGTTTCCTTCGGCGTGGGCATCGAGCGTACCTTCCCGGTACACGCCCCGATCATCGACAAGATCGAGGTCGTGGCCCGCGGTGACGTGCGCCGTGCCAAGCTGTACTACATGCGCGACCGCCACGGTAAGGCAGCTCGCATCCGCGAGAAGCGCGAATTCGGCACCAAGAAGTAGTCCGCATTCTTCCATGAATCGGATTGCGCGCGCCGAGCGAGCAGTCACAAAGCGCCGGACCTGGTCTTGGGTCTGGCGCTTTGTCATTGCCGCCATCATCCTGGGATTCCTGGCCACCATCACCATCAGGGCCACGCTGCTGGATGTCTACCACATCAAGTCGGTCTCCATGCAGCCCACGCTGAACCCCGGTGAATCCATCCTGGTGGACCTGCGCGCCTACGGTGAGCAGGGACCCGAACGCGGGGACATCGTGGTCTTTGACGGCCGTGGCTCCTTCCTGCCCTACCAGCGCGCCTCCTTCGCCGACACCATTTCCCGTGCCCTGCACTGGAGCGGCTCCAACTCCAGCTACGTCAAAAGAGTCATCGGCGTGGGCGGGGACACCGTCGAATGCTGCAGCCCCGATGGGCGGCTGATGGTTAACGGCCAACCCATCGATGAAGAGTACGTCATGCACGGCAATGCGCCCAGCGAACAGAAGTTCAGCGTCCAGGTGCCCGAAGGGCGGATGTGGGTGATGGGGGACCACCGCGAGAAGTCCGAAGACTCCCGCTCCCTGCTTGGCGCCAGCGGCGGGGGCATGATCCCAGTGGACCGGGTGCTGGGCGAAGTCACGGAAGTGATCTGGCCGTTGGAGAAACGCCACCCCGTCGAGTAGCGCACCGACCTTGCTGTAGGACCACCCCAGCAAGTTCCTCGCCGCGGGAAAGCAGCCGCACGCGGGCTGCACGTTTAGATGTCGTGGCTGATCAGGTCCTTATATGACGTGGCCATGAAAAAGATTTTTAAGACGCTGGCGCGGGCGGTCCCGATTCTCCCTTTACCGCTGTCCGAGCGTGCGCCACGCGTGCATCGGCATTGCCCACCGGCGAAAGAACTCATGAATGCCATGTGTCACACTGCTCTGACCTCGGGCAAATAACAGTTGGCCGATCTCTAACTGCACGGGTCGGTGGCCCAGGAAACTCGTCTAGGCCCGTGACCAGCCGGTGACTAGGGAAGAGGCGCGACTGATTGCGGAGCGATGGCAAGTTTCCTGCCTTGAAACTGATTATCTCCTGTGGATAGGGTTTCGATTTGGTAACACACCTGTGCCCTGCGTGTGATCAACAGCTGAGTTAGATCCGCCAGGTTTCGCACCAACTGGGAGAACCCTCTATGCCAAGTCCTCACCGTAAGATCGTGCAGCGTGGTGCCGTCGCTGTTGCCTCCACCGCCCTGGTGGTAGGTGGCAGCGTCCTGGCCTTTCCTGCTTCCGCAACAGAAGCACCAAACGACACCCCCGCCTCCTCATCTGCTTCTGAAGCCGCAGTCGACACGTCCGGCCTGAGCAAGGCCATTGAGCGCGATCTGAAGATGACGCCGGAGCAGTATGTGGCAGAATCCGAAGCCAATGTTCTCGCTGGCGAGCTGAAGAAGGCCTTAGCCGTGGCGAAGATTGACGCCACCGTGGTCATCGAAGAAGGCGTAGTGGTCGTCCAAGTAGCTGATGTGAATCTGGAAGCCGCGAACGGGGTGATCGCTAAGACCCAGAAAACCAAGGACATTGAAGCGGTTGCGGAAGCCACAGCGCAAAGCCCGAAGTCCACGGCGCCGAAGTCTACCGGATCAGACGAGTCTGACAATGACGACAAGGCCACGGGAGCATCGAGGACGCCAAGCGGCCCAAAACGGACCAACAAGCCCGGTCCGTCCGTCACTGCTACCGAACAAGCAGAGAACAAGGAAAAGCACGAAAACTCGGGCGAGAAGAGTGTCGTCCTCAAGTCCGGTATTCCCTCCGATCCGATGGAGACCTTCGCTGCGCTGAAGCAGAACCTGGATTCCTCGCAATTTAAGCGGCTGACTTCTGTGACCAAGACCGCCGAAGGAACGATTCGTATTCGTGCGGCGGAACCGGCCAAGACCGAGCAGCGGCGTGGGGCGCGATCTTTGGCGACCGCTGAATCAGGCACCACCCTGGAAGGTTTCGACAAGGCCGTACCGAATGTCGAGTTGGTTTACGGTGGAGACCAGCCACATGCAATGCCAGCCGCGACCGAGGACATTTATGGGGGCATGGGATACCTGGCCTTCGCTGACGGGGGGCCTGAGCCCGGTTTGTGCTCAATGGGTTTCAACGCTTGGGACAAGAACGGCGAGGACGCCATTATTACCGCCGGTCACTGCTCCTCAGACGGAGCTCTGCAGTTAACCGCCGTGGTGGAGCATTCCGCTCCAGGGCAAATCGAGGATCTTGGCGCTTTGCTCGGAACATTTGGTTTCAACCAATTCGGTCTGCCAAATAATCAGGGTGTCGACCGAATAAACCCAGTGGCTGAAAAATGGGAGCAAGGCACTGATATTGCAGTCATCGAGGACATCAATCCAGAACTTAGGCTTCACCCTGCCGTCTCAAAGTGGCCAGCTGGCAAAGATGAACGCGACGAAACACTGGCAATCACTGATTCGGGAACTGCCTCCATAGGCGCCAAAGCGTGCAGCGTCGGACGGACCACTGGCTGGTCATGTTCCCGCATTATCGAAGAAGGAATCTTCCTTGTCGGCGGGAGCGAGGACAAGGATGCAAGGGCTCGACCGGTCACGGGGTACATCGCGGAAAACCCGAATTTCTCCGTGGTAAACCAAGGAGACTCCGGCGGCGCCGTCATTGTCGGCGCCCGGGCGGTGGGCATCAACAGCGCCAACCAAGCTGGCGAGGACGGCAAGGAGTTCACCGACGACGACCTCGCGATGTACACCTCTTTGGCAGATGCCTCGGCGAAAACCCCGGTGAAGAACTACGAGATCAAACTGTTCGTAAACGCGCCGAAGGTCACTTCACCGCGCAATGGCAGCGAGATTGAACCCGGCTCCACGATCTCCGGTACCGTGGCCAAACCCGGACCCAACGCCAACGTTGAGGTTTTGGTGGACGGTGAAGTCATCGACACCGTCAAGGTCACCCGCGGTTCGTTCTCCTTCAAGGCCCCGCAGACTGAAGGAAAGTTCGCTTTCGAACTGCGGGCCAAGAGCGGCAAGTTCAACGAATCCGAGCTGACGCCTGGCAATTACACGCTGGTGGCTCCGGAACCAAGCGAGGAGCCCACGCCTACGGAAGAACCCACCGAGAGCCCATCCGAGTCGGATGAGGCCACCCGGAGTCCTTCCCCGTCGCAGTCACCGACCAAGGACTCATCGGAGGAGCCCACCAAGTCCGAGTCCCCGAAGCAAACCGAGCAACCGGAGAAAGATCCGCTGGCAGACACCGGCTCGACTTCCATGCCTGTGCTGGCCATCGCAGGCGGTCTTGGCCTGACTGGCGCCCTTTTGTTGCTGCTGCGTCGATCCAACCACCGACACGGCTAGTTTCCGGAAGTGATTCAGGAAGCCTGACGACAGTAACGATTGGGAGGTGCCCCGGTTGCTCAACCGGGGCACCTCCCATTTAACACTCACCAATCTATTGGCTTGCTACACGCGTCATTCACTAGGCTCAAAGACAGAAGACCGGGCCCCTTGGCCTTGGTAGAAAGAAGTGAGAGACCCGGATGAATAAACTTCAAAGGCTCAAGGTGGCTGGCACCGCAGCGGTGCTCACTTTCGCGCTATCTGCCTGCGCCAGCAGCGGTGGCGCGCCGAGCACGCCAAGCAATTCCTCGTCCGAAGAACAGCAAACACCGGAGAGCGCCGTGGATCATGAACAGCTGTTGAACCTCAACGACCGACTCTCATCTTCATTGGGTGCCGCGTACGTGCAAGGCTGGATCGAAAACGACGAGCTGCACGTCGCCACTAGTGATCAGTCCAAGGCGCAGGAGATTGAAGAGGCCGGGGCTGTCGCAGAAGTGGTCGACTTCAGCTCGCAGCAACTACGGGATGCGATCGGTGAGATCATGAGCTGGCAATCCAAGCAGGAGCCGGAAATCGCCAACGCCATCCATGGGTACTCGATCAGTGCCAAGGACGGTGGGCTGATTCTCCGTGTGGATTCCAAGCACCTGGACCAGGTGAGGCAAATGCTGGAGCAGGAGCAGCCAGCGGGGGACGTCCAGCTGACGTTTACCCCAAGCTCGGGGATCGCGAGTCCGGCAGCGGGGTAGTGGCGAAAATCTACACCGCTGACCGTGGAGCTATGCCCGCGGCGCTGCAACGCTTGCGTACCGGGCGGCCAACTGCTGCCGGTTGCGAGTTCCCGTACGTCGGTACAGCTTGGTGAGTCGTGCCTCGACGGCGCTGACCGAGATGAACAGTTCCTTGGCGATGGCCTTGTTGGTCAACCCGTCGTGGATCATCCGAACCACGGCAATCTCTTCACGGCTCAGGGTCAGGGGAGTGTTAGGGGAAGTGGCTGCCACTGGAGCTTCCAGGTCCTCCAGGTTCGCCATCCACCCCCGAGCACCAAGACTGCGGTACAGGGCCCGTGCTGCCTGTAGATGCTCCCTTGCCGCCTGGGTGCGGCCCATCGAGCGGAGCCGCTGACCAAAGCAATGGCGTAGGCGCGCCAACTCAAACGTGTTATCCGAACCCGTCCAGTCATCGAGCAATTGCTGGAAGCGAGTCAGGGAGGCCGTGCCCTGCATGGCCAGCGCCTGGGCGCAGCGCATTGCCAGCTTCGGACGCCGCCCAGGAACGGCGGCCATGATCTCTTGCCGTGAACGATACTCATCTACGGCTTCTTCGGTGCGCCCCAGCATCACCAGGGCCTCAATCAGTGCGCAGGTAGCCCTGACATAGCGCAGGTTCCCCGGGCCCTGATGCAGCCGCAGCGTTCGACGGTAGGCTTCCACCGCTGCCGGATAATCCCCGGTCATTAATCCCCGGTCACCGGCCATCATCGCGATCCGGGAGAGCAGCATCGGAGAACTCTCGCCCAGGATCCGTGGTTCCAGTGACTGGAAGTACCACTCGGCCATGTCCGGGCGGTTCTTGTTCATCCAATACCAGGCCTGGATTAGCTGGGGGATGGGGCTGAGCAAGGCCGGGCCATCGGCTGCGATCCAGCGTTCCACCAGTTGCATGGCCCGGGGATAGTTCTGATTCAGGATCGCGTTGGCCGCGTTCAGGAGCAACAGCAAGCGTTCCATCAGCGGGCTGGCATCTTCCGGGGCGGCAGCCAGCCGCGAAAAGACCTCCCGGGCTTCCAGGAAGCAGTCCGTGGTACTCAGCCCAACCCCGAGGGCCAGCATGAGAATCCCATCGCCCGGCTCCTTCGGGACCACCGGCAACTGGTGAAACCGGTCCATCAGCTGCTGCCGGTCGTGGTTTAGGGCAGCGCACAACAACTGCGCCGCTTCGTACTCAGGGCCCTTGGCGTCGGGGAAGCGTGAGACCAGCGCAGTGGCCTGGGCGGTGAGGCTTTCGGTTTGCTGATGATCCTCCCGCAGGGCGTATTCAGTGGCCAGTGCGCCAAGCAGGCGAACGCAGCCGTGTGGTTCAACGTTCTCAAGTTCGCTGATGAGCGCCGCGTGCTGGTTCCTGGCCGTGACGCGGCCCTTCAGGGTGGACAGCTGGACGTCCAAGGTTGCCAAGGCCAGTGACGCTGCCGGGTCCAGGGGCAAGCGGCGGCCGAAGCGCACGTACCTGCGGGCTGCTTCCAGCTGCAGGTGTTGGCAGAGCATTTCGGCCAGGTGATGCAGTGCCTGGGGCAGGTGCGTACCGGTGACCGGCAACAGCAGCCCCCGCTCGGCCACCTCGATGGCGGCGGCAACTTGTCCTTGTTCCACCAGTTGCCCGGCCGCTGCAACGAGCTCACTGGCGGTTACCCCGAGCTGATCCACATACGTGCGGTGGTAAAGCTTCAAGGTGGGGTCCTCACCGTGCTCCTGCAGTTGCCGGTGCAATGACTGGCGTTCGGTCAAGTTCAGTCCCCAGTACAGTGTTGACCGCAGGGCGGGGTCCGAGATCTGCACGTGACCGTCCGCGCCGACCAGGAATCCGCGCTGCTCGAGCTCATCAATGCAGCTGACGGCCCCGGGCTTCAGTGCCAGGACCGTGGCGCGTTCGGTGACCGGGGCGGCGGCAAGCAGCGTCAGCACCTGCTGGTGTTCTTCTTCCAGCCGCGCAACCACCTTGGAGAGTTTTCCGGTGCGCTCGGTGCCCACCGGCAGGGGAAGGGTCAGGGGCAACTCGCCGGCCTGAGCCTGCCGCTGCAACCTCTCCAGTTGTTCAATGATGGACCCGGGCATGCCGCGGCTTGTGGTGGTGGTGAAATGAAGCACGGCCGGGTCGGCATCCACCCCGGCGGTTTCGCGGGCCAGGGCCAGCGATTCGGCCTCGGTCAGCCCGCGCAATTTCAGGATCTCCCATCCGGCCAGGGGCTCGGGGACGGGTCCTGAGGCCACGGTGACAATAAACTTCGCCCGGTTGCGTTGCAGCCAGGTGCTCATGAATCCCAGCGCTTCTAGACTGGCTCCGTCCATCAGATCCACATCATCGAGCAGGATTACCGTGCCGGGGGTGACCAGGGCGGGAAGCTTGGCGTGCAGGTGCCGGGCGACCGCGTAGGAATCCACACCCTGCCCCGGCGATTGAGGCAGGAAATGGTCCAGGGCCAGGGGTTCGGCCAGGTCCAGCTCGGAGAGCAGCTTGATCAGTGAGGACAACGGCCAGTTTGTTTCCATGGGGCTGATCCGCAGCAGCACGTGCGGGTGAGCCCCCAACTCGTGCTGCAGCTGACGCAGCAGCCAACTCTTGCCGGCTCCGGAGGCGCCGGATACCACCAGTGCCACTTCACGGGAGCCGGTGGCCTTGGATAGGAGAGTGTTCAGCAGATTTCGGCGGCTACGCATGCTGCGCCTCCTGATCCCACCCCAAACGCGGCGACGAGTTCGTCCCGTGCACGCAGCTGGTCGTCGTTGCCTCTGGTTTCACCAGATTGCCCCCAAGATTTTCAAGGTCGTACTGTCTCTTGCTCGGTTGGCTCCCCAGCCACCACACGCGCCTTTAGTCAACAAGTATAGACGAATGCATCTTTCGGCCTGCGACGCAGCCCTTGTCGTGAAGCACCGATGGAAAGCAAGCGCATGCGCACTCGCTCCCTTTGGGGTGTTGGGGTTCTCCCCAATCCTTCATTGCAGGTACTAGCCAGGATTGGCAAGCAGGAGGACTCTGGAGAGGTCGGACTCACGCCCGGCCTTCTGTGCTGCATGTCAGTTCCTGGAACGCAGCGCTGGAGACGGGGTGTTAGGCAGAGATTTATGGGGGATCGCTGCCGCCGGATTCCGCGCCTCAGCGGAATCCGGTGCCGACGTTTTTAGGATTCTCTCCTTGGTGGCTCAATAGCGAGATTCTCGCGCCTTCATCGGAACCAGCGGTGGAATGATCTGGGGAGCCTCGTTGCCACGTGGCGCAGCGGTCGGCAGCACCTGCGATGCGATATTGTGAAATGCACGCAGATTACGCCGTAACTAAGGGGACACGTGAGCGCCGAACCCGGTGAAGCCAACTCGAATGATGCAGGATTTCTGTTGAAGCTCTGGCGCATGGTGCGCGAGATCGTTGTCATCCTGGTGATTGCCATCGGCCTGTCCCTGATCATCAAGACGTTCTTCTTCCGAGCCTACTTCATCCCTTCCGGGTCGATGGAGAACACGCTGCAGATTGACGACCGGATTTTTGCGAACCTGATGGTTCCCGGCCCCTTCGACCTGAACCGCGGGGACGTGGTGGTGTTTCGCGACGATGACGCCTGGCTGCCGCCGGTCCAGACCGAGCAGTCCGGTTTCGACAAGGCGCTGAGCTTCATCGGCCTGTTGCCGGACCAGGGCGAACAGTACCTGGTCAAGCGAATCATTGGCATGCCCGGCGACACCGTCGAGTGTTGCTCAGCCGACGGGCGGATCAAGGTTAACGGCGTGGAAATCGACGAACCTTATATATACCCGGGGGATAACCCCAGCGACATCCCGTTCTCGGTGACCGTGCCGGAGAACAAGCTCTGGGTGCTGGGTGATCACCGCGGTGCGAGCGCCGACTCGCGTTACCACATGGACACCGAGGGCGGATTCGTGGACATGGAAACCGTGCAGGGCAAGGCCCAGGTCATCTCCTGGCCCATGGATCGCTGGGGCGTAGTCGACTCGCACCGCGAGGTCTTTGACAACGTGCCGGATCCTGCCCGATAAGCCCGGCGCTCGGTCGTTTGCTGATCTACCTCCATAGCACGGCGATCCCGCGCCGTCGCGTTGCAAAGGCGTATTAATTTCAGGCTGTGCCCTGGCGCGACCGGCGCCGATCGCACCGTCGTCACCCGATGGGTCCGGTGGGGTGACGGCAGCGAACCGGAAAGTGCGCTATCGTGATCGACACAGACCGCTAACGGCTCAAAACCACGAAAGAGGAAGCTGGCGAATTCGTGCCACGGAAAACTAAAGGCAGTCCCACCACCCTGGAGCATGAACGGGCCCTGGCCGCAAGCGGTAGCTACCGGTACGTTGGCGCCGTGGACGAGGTCGGCCGCGGCTCCTTGGCAGGACCGGTCAGCGTCGGAATGGTGGTCATCGACATCGAAGCGGTCACCGAATACCCAGAACTGCGGGACTCGAAAATGCTCGAACCCCAGGTGCGCGAATCCATGGTCGAGGCCATCCGCTCCTGGGCCGTAGGGCACGGGGTGGGGCACGCCACCCCGGGCGAAATCGACCGGCTGGGCATCACCGCCGCGTTGCGGCTGGCCGGCACCCGCGCCGCCGCCCAATGCGCCATCCAGGCCCAGGCGGCCCTGGTGGACGGCAGCTACGACTGGCTTTCGGCCAAGGAAGCCGACCTGTTTGACCTGCTGGAGGCCGACACCGAGCCCTCCGGCCTGCAAATCCCGGTGCGCACCCTGATCAAGGGGGACATGACCTGCCAGGCGATCGCCGCGGCCTCCATCCTGGCCAAGGTGGAACGCGACGGCATCATGACCGCCGCCGCGCAAACCCACCCGCACTACGGGTGGGAGGTCAACAAGGGGTACGCCACCGCCAGCCACCGGGCGGCGATCACCGAGCACGGTCCGTGTGCCCTGCACCGGATGAGCTGGCGCTTGACTTCCGAAACGAAAAAGACCGAGAGTGAAGCGATGGGAAGTGGGAAAGACTGATGGCGAGCGAAGATCTGGAAAACTACGAATCAGACCTGGAACTGCGGCTCTACCGCGAATACAAGGACGTGGTCTCGCTCTTCAACTACGTCGTCGAAACCGAGCGCCGCTTCTACCTGGCGAACCAGGTTGAACTCAAAACCCTGAGCAACGCCGGGGAAGTCTACTTCGAACTGAGCCTGACCGACGCGTGGGTGTGGGACATCTACCGCCAGGGCCGGTTCGTGAAGTCGGTGAAGGTGCTGACCTTCAAGGACGTGAACATCGAGGAACTGAACCGCAACGAACTGCAGATCCCCAAGGACGAGATGGACCAGTAGGTTCAGCGCTTCCTCGTGGGGAAAATTGTCCCCGCGAGATCTTGGGCCCTTCGGCAGGCCGGGCAGCACACCGCTGCACCCCGGTTTACCGCAGGGCCGTTGGCGTCTTCCCCCTCTGTTGGGTGCCCGTCCACCCACTGGTTCCCGCGGCGTCACCCTGCGCATGCGATAGAATTCAACCTTATTAAACTTGTGCGGGCGGACTCGGGACTTCGGACCGGGGTGCCGACCGCCAGCGAACTGGGGACGGGAACCAATTGAAGAACAGCCCACTGCGCCGCGGCGCAGCATTGGCCATGGCCGGAGGCCTGCTGCTCTCCGGCTGCGCGGCAACCAATGCGGACACCCAGACACCCGAACCCTTCACCGCCTCCGCAAGCCAGAAGAATGAGGCCATTGAGCGGGTCCGCGAGGCGAACCCCGACCACCTGGGCGAGGGGCTGGTGTACAAGCAGCCGGGGACGAACGCGCAGGGCAAATACATCATCCTCGGCGCGGACCCGGACTCGTCGCTGGCCAGCTACGAGGCGCCGAAGTGGGCGGCCGTGGGCGAGGCCTGGAGTGAAAAGCAGATGGCGCAGCTGCAGGTGCAGGCCGTGGACTTTGTCTACTCCCAGATCCTCTCCGGCCCTGCCCTGGGCGGCAGCGCGGCGGACATTGACCGCCAGGTCGAGCAGATGAGCGCGCAGTTCAGCCAGCTCGCCCAGGGGGAGGGGGCGAAGCAGACGCTGGCCGCCGTGTTCGCGCAACCCATCAAGCAGAACCCGTTCCTGGTATGGAGCGATGCGAAGGCGAACAACTTTTCCGGCTACCAGCCCTACCAGGACGCCGGATCCAGCCGCATGCTGAACCCCACGGTGAAGATCAAGTCCGCCCACTCCTACGACAAGGGCGAGGTGCTGGAGGACGGGAACACCGCCGAGATCAACGGGGCCACCGTCAACGTGGTGGCCAGCTTCGAATGGAAGCTGACCAAGGACGGCAAGCGGTACGCCAAGCCCATGGAACTGGAGTACGGGGTGCATTTCAGCAAGACCGAGCAGGACACCGGCCTGCACGGGGCCACCCTGGTCAACGGTGCCACCGACGCGAAGCCGAAGCCAGCGAAGTTCTAGCCGGTTTCCGCTTCGGTTAAACGCCACGGTCGCTGCCATGAACCCCGTGCGGGGGCCTGGCAACGACCGTGGCGTGCTTTAAGCTGCGGCCGGCAACGGCCGCGCTGGATCTGCCGATCCGGGGGCTACTAGGAGGTCATGCCCTCAACGTAGTCCTTGTTGTCTTCCATCCACTGCTTGACCAGCGGCTGGTAGTCATCGGTGTCGTTCTCCACGAACAACAGGTTCTCCAGGTCGTAGAGCTTGTCCAGGTCCATCTTGAAGTCGCCCATCCACTTGGCGACCTCGGCATGGTCCTCGGAGAAGCCATCACGCGCGTAGGTGTGCAGCGACTCGGTGCCGCCCAGCGCACCCTTGGGGTCTTCCAGGTTTTTGATCGGGAAGGAGGCGTAGGCCCAGTGCGGCTCCCAGAGGGTGACGACCACGTCTTCCTTCGCATCGGTGGCGGTCTTCAGCTCGGCCAGCATCGCGGAGGTGGAGCTGGTGGTGAAGTCCATGCCCTCCAGGCCGTACTCCGGGATCACCGAGGATTCCATGGTCTTGGTCAGCCCGGCGCCGGATTCAATGCCCACGATCTTGTTGCCGAACTTGTCGGCGTTATCGGCCAGCTCCTCCAGGGAGTTGATCTCCGAGTCCTTGTTGACCGCCACGGTCAGCTTCGACTCCTCGTTCCAGGCGCCCAGGTCCTCGATCTGGTCACCGAACTTGTCGATGTAGTCCTTGTGGGTCACCGGCAGCCACACGTCGGTGGTCAGATCGTAGTCGCCCTGGGACAGGCCGGTGAACAGCGGCGCGACGTCCGAGTACTCCAGCTTCACGTCGTAGCCCTTCTCCTCCAGCACCGCCTTCCACAGCTCACTGGTGGCGATGCCCTCATCCCAGCCGTTGAACACGGCGATGGTCAGTTCCTTGTCATTGCCCTCGGCCTGGTTCTCGCCGTCGCTGCCGCAGGCGGTCAGTGACAGGGCGGCCGCGGCGGTGAGGGCGCCGAACTTCAGCAGACGATTCTTCATCATGAGTGTTATCCCTTTCCGTGGCGCAGCGGTCTTTCCGCAGCGCCACCGGCACCGTTGCCGGTGCCCGCGGCGGGATCGGTGTGTGGCCGGATCCCGCCGGTCAGTTCTTCAGTACAGGTCAAAGCTGCAGTGCCTGGTGCCCTTAGGCGGCCAGCTCCTGCTGCCTGGCGGTCTTGGCCGCCTTGCGCTTCTTCATCAGCAGGGCGAACAGGCCCGAGCGCTTGCCGAACGCGTTGGTCAGCCGGTCCAGGATCATCGCCAGGATCACCACGGCCAGCCCGGCCTCGACGCCCAGGGCGGTATCCAGGCGGGAGAGCGAGGCGATCACGTCACCACCCAGGCCGCCGGCGCCGACCATGCCGGCGATCACGACCATGGACAGGGCCAGCATGATGACCTGGTTGACCCCGGCCATGATGGTCGGCAGCGCCAAGGGCAACTCGATCTGGCGCATGATGCGCCCGGGGGAGGAGCCGAAGGCCTGCCCGGCCTCCACCACTTCCTTGTCCACCGAGCGGATGCCCAGTTCGGTGAAGCGCACGCCCGGGGCCAGGGCGAAGATGATGGTGGCCACGATGCCCGGGGCCACCCCGACGCGGAAGAGCATCAGCGCCGGGATCAGGTACACGAACGCCGGCATGGTCTGCAGGAAGTCCAGCACCGGGCGGATCACGTTGGAGAACGCGTGGGACTTGGCCGCCCAGATGCCCAGCGGCAGTGCGATCACCAGCGCCCAGAACGTGGCCACCAGCACCAGGGCCAGGGTGACCATGGCGTTGGACCACTGGTCCATGGCCACGATCAGCAGCAGCCCGATCACCGAGCCGAGCATGAACTGCCAGCCGCGGGCCAGCAGCGCGATCAGCGCCACGATGATGGTGATGACCCAGAACGGGGGAGTGGAGAGCACCACTTCCACCGCGTCATACATTTCCACGAAGATCGCGCGCAGTACCCGGAACAGTCCGTCCAGGTTCTTCACGATCCAGTCAACGCCGTCCTCGGCCACGTCTCCGATGGGGATACGGAATTCCACTAGTTCACCTCCGGGCTGCTCATCAGCGCTTGTTCAACCACATCGCTGGGCAGCGGCTTGTCCAGGATCGTCATCTCCTCGGTGGGCGGGTTGGTCTGGGCCAGGGCGGCCAGCAGGGTCACCCGCGGGATCACCCCGAGCAGCCGGTGCTCGGCGTCGGTGACCGCCACCGGCAGTCGGGATTCGACCGAGGGGACGAACAGGTCCACCAGCGGGGTGTCCCGGTCCACGGTCTCCAGCTTCTGGATCTTGGCCTCGATCGAGCTTTCCCCGGCGCGCACCAGCTTGAGCGCATCACGATCGGTGATCATCCCCAGCACCTTCCGGTCCCGGCCGGTGACGATCGCGGCGGAGAGGAACTGGTCGCGCATGGTGCGCAGCGCCGAACGCGGTCCGGCGTTGGCCTGGATCACCGCGCGGGTCGGCTCCATCACCGAGGAGGCGGTCAGCACCCGGGCGCGGTCCACGTCCTGCACGAACTGGGCCACGTAGTCGTTGGCCGGGTCGGTGAGGATCTCCTCCGGGGTGCCCACCTGCACGATCTGCCCGTCGCGCATCACCGCGATCCGGTCCCCGAGGAACATGGCCTCGTTCAGGTCGTGGGTGATGAACACGATGGTCTTGTTCAAGGTGGCCTGCAGCTCGACCAGCTGTTCCTGCATTTCGCGGCGGATCAACGGGTCCAGGGCCGAGAAGGCCTCGTCCATCAGCAGCAGGTCGGTGTCGGCCGCCAGTGCGCGGGCGATGCCCACACGCTGCTGCATGCCGCCGGAAAGCTCCGAGGGCATCTTCTCGCCCCAGCCATCCAGGCCCACCATCTTCAGCATCTTCGCGGCCGAGGCCAAGCGTTCGCTCTTGCCCACGCCCTGCTGTTCCAGCGGGTAGGCCACGTTCTCCAGCACGGTGCGGTGCGGCAGCAGCGCGAAGTGCTGGAAGACCATCGAGACCCGCTTGCGGCGCACCTCACGCAGGTGCTTGGCTGAAATCCCGGTGATCTTGTCCCCGCCCAGGCTAACGGTGCCGTCGGTGGCATCCCACAGGCCGTTCAGGGTGCGGATCAGAGTCGATTTGCCGGAGCCCGAAAGGCCCATGACAACAAAGATTTCGCCTTCCTTGACTTCGAAGGAGGCATCGATGACAGCTGCGGTCGTGTGGGAGGGCAATTGGTCCCTCGTCGAGCCAGCTTTAAGCTTTTTGACCGCTTCTTTCGGTTTACGGCCGAAGACCTTGTACAGGTTCTCGACCTTCACGGCGATATTGGTGGTCATGTTCTCCACTGCCCGCCTGGCGCCCATCAGGCGTCACGGGCTGGTAGCGGGCCGCAGGATTTTGGCGCCCGACAACGTGCCCGGCGGAACTGAAAAATGCGAGTGTTCATCCTGACTGACGCGGCCCAAATCAGTAACTTCTGGACCGCGTATGGCCCTTGGTTTCCTTGCTGGCGGTCGTGTCGGACGCGTCGCCGCCAATAACCGAGCGTAACAAGATCAAACGAAAAAGCACACTTTGACCGGCACCATTCCCCTCGAAATATGTCCAAGTGTAAGCACGCTTTTCCGCAGAATGACGCGGCAAAAGAGGTTGTTATGGAAATGTTATGGATCACTATCCACAAGCGGTTGCCTTCGCAATCGGGGGAGGGTACCCACGCACATACTGGTCACATGGTTTCCCACTTCACCGGCAGGGGGCAGACATGGACAACCACAACCAGCGGCTGGGGGTGCGCGGGGAGAGCATTGCAGCGGCCTTTTTGGCCAGCCGGGGCCACGAGGTCGTGGCGCGGAATTGGCGCTGTAAGCGGGGCGAATTGGACCTGGTGACCCGAAGCGGTGGACACATAATGGCCATCGAAGTCAAAACTCGAACCAACGAGAAATTCGGCAGCGCTTTTGACGCAATTTCCCGGCAAAAGTACGAGCGAATCCAGCGCCTATTGCTCGAATGGTCGAGGGAAAAGCGAATATGGTTGCCCGAACTAAGGGTGGATGTGATCTGCATTTACCCCGAATCCGGCGGCTGGCGGATCGAGCACCACCAGCGGGTGGCGTCATGACGCTGGCACGCACGCGCTGCGTGGCCCTGGCCGGGCTGGGCGGCGCAATGGTGGAGGTCGAGGCGGATCTGGGCAACGGCATCCCGGGCTTCGTGATCCTGGGGCTGCCCGATGCGGCGCTGCGCGAGGCCCGCGAACGGATCAAGGCCGCGGCCCGCAACACCGGCATCGCACTGGCCAACCGGAAACTGACCGTGAACCTGTCCCCGGCGACCATGCACAAGCAGGGCTCCGGCTTCGACCTGGCCATCGTGCTGGCCGCGCTGAGCGCCGACCGGCAGATCAGCGCCTGCCCGCACACCGTATACCTGGCCGAACTCGGACTGGATGGGACCCTGCGACCCGTCCCGGGCATCCTGCCCGCGGTGCGCCTGGCCATGGCCGCCGGTGCCACGCGCTTCTGGGTGGCACGACAGAACGCGGCCGAGGCGCGGCTGGTTCCCGGGGCCACCGTGGACTGCGCCGAACACCTGGGCCAGGTGCTTGAACGCTTCGGCGCCCCGGCCAAGCACCTTTCGGTCCGCGCCCGGCACCAGCCGAGCCAGGCGCTTACCGTACCGGCCGCACCCACCGTCCCGGACCTGGGCGAAGTCAATGGCCAGCAGGAGGCCCGCGTGGCCCTGGAGCTGGCGGCCGTGGGCGGGCACCACCTGCTGATGACAGGACCGGCCGGCGTGGGCAAGACCCTGCTGGCCCGGTGCCTGCCCGGCATCCTCCCGCCGCTGGATGATGCGGCGGCGCTGGAAGCCACCGCGATCCGCTCCATCACCGAGCAGGCCGGCAACGAGTTCACCTCCCTGCAGCACACGCCACCGTTTATTGCCCCGCACCACACCGCATCCACCGTCTCCCTACTCGGCGGTGGGACTAGGAACATCCACGTGGGAGCCGTGACCCGCGCCCACCGCGGTGTCTTGTTCCTGGATGAGGCTCCCGAATTTCCCTCCGGCGTGCTGGACGCGCTGCGCCAACCGCTGGAGGACGGATACGTGAACATCGCCCGGGCCATACTTCATGCCCAGCTGCCGGCCCGGTTCCAGCTGCTGCTGGCCGCCAACCCCTGCCCCTGCGGCCGCAATTACGGGACGGGACTGGCCTGCACCTGCACCTGCATGCAGCGCCGCCGCTACTTCAGTCGGCTCTCCGGTCCCATCCTGGACCGCATCGACCTGCAGCTGCAGCTGAACCCGGTCCCGGCCGCGACCCTGCTGGGCAAACAACGCAACGAATCCAGCGCCCAGGTCCGGCAACGCGTGCTCGCTGCCCGGGAACGCTGTGCCCAACGCCTGGCGCCGTGGAACATCCGCACGAATGCCGCCATCCCCTCCGAGATCCTGCGCCACCAGCTGCCCTACCACCGGCAGGTGCGCGAGCGTCTGGAGCAGCTGGCCACCCGCGCCCAACTCTCGGCACGGGGGATGGACCGCGTGCTGCGCGTGGCCTGGAGCATCAACGACCTCGAAGGCGGGGCGACTCCCACGGTCGATGACCTTGAACTTGCCGTACACCTGCGACAGAAAATAGAAAGTTGAGCCCAGCCATGTACGCCGAGCACGATGCGGCCGCCGAACGCCGCTACACCGACCTCAGCTTTCTCATCGAAGCCAACGACCACATTGCCGGGGCGCTGCTGAGCCTGCTCGACGCCGGTGAAGCTCTGGAACTGATCCGTCGGCAGGACTGGTACCCGAAAGATCTGGAATCCCGGGTCCACCAGGCCCTGGGCATCAGCACCCACAGCGACCACAGCTTCAGCTTCACCTCGGCGCTACGACGCTGGCGCAAGCGCCTGCCCTATCTGCCAGCGGCCGACTCCCAGCTGGAACTGATGCGCCGCAACAATGGGGGACTGATCCTTCCTGCCGATCCCGGCTGGCCGGCCCAACTCAACGACCTGGGTTTCGGGGCGCCGATCTGCCTGTGGTGGCGTGCGAAGAACCCGGAGTTGCTGATGACCCAAGACCTGGAAACCAGCGTTGCCATCGTGGGCTCCCGGGACAGCAGCGACTACGGGAACCAGGCCACCAGCCAGCTGGCCACCGGGCTGCGGCAGGCCGGAGCCACCATCATCAGCGGCGGCGCCTATGGGATTGACGTCTGCGCCCACCGCGCGGCGCTGCAGGTCGAGGAAGCGTCTGCGGAATCCCCATCCACGATCGCCATCCTGGCCGGGGGACTGGATCGCCTCTACCCCAGCGGCAATCACAATCTGCTGCGCACCATCATCGACCGAGGCCTGCTGCTTTCTGAGGTGCCGCCGGGTACGGCGCCCACCCGTTTCAGGTTCCTGAACCGCAACCGCCTGATCGCAGGATTCGCGCAATTGGTGGTGGTCATCGAAGCCCGCTTCCGCTCCGGGGCCCTGAACACCGCGCGCCAGGCGGTGGATCTTGGCCGGGAGGTTGCCGCACTGCCCGGCAGCGTGTTCTCACCCAACTCCGTTGGCACGCACCGGCTGATTCGCGCCGGTGAAGCCGGGCTGGTCACCAATGTGGAGGACGCCCTAGAACTGCTGCCCGCCTTATCCGTAACAGCCAGGACAGGGGCGGCAAATGAAGAACCGGCCCGAGCCACCGACGGGCTAAACGGGCCGCAGAACCTCATCCTGGACGTGTTGCCGCGCCGCGGGGCCAAGCTGGTTGATGAACTCTGTGCCCTCAGCGGGCTGCCGGCGATCGACACCATCCGGGCGCTGAGCATTCTGGAGGGTCGTGGGCAGGCCCGACAGGAAGGATTCGGATGGAAACGAATAGGCGCCTGATATGTTGCTGGCTTTGTCAAGATAGGCAGAACAAGGCGACCCCGCATCCAAATGGGCGCGTGGTCGCCTTGCCGTTCCCCGGGAGCCCCGACCTTCAGGCCGGTTCATGACTCGTGCTGTTATTCAGCGACGACGTGGTCGAATCTGATATCCGCGGGTTGGTTACCGCATGACGAC
>NZ_JAVGCZ010000025.1:0-37949 GCF_052928425.1 Glutamicibacter sp. BSL13 | reverse complement strand
CCGATGTAGGCCGATAGCACCTCCATGCCCCGCCCGGCCAGCACCGCCTCGTAGTTCTGCCCGGCGATCACCAGGATCAACACCGCGAAGGCCACCAGCGGGCCGATCGGGAACAGGGCCGCCTTGTAGGGCAGCTCGCTGACCGAGTGCCCCTGGGCCAGGAAGCCGCGGCGGAACCGGTAGTGGGAGATGGCAATGCCCGCCCAGACTATGAATCCGCACAACCCGGAGACGTTCAGCAGCCAGGCGTAGGCCGCACCCTGGCCAACAATCGCAGTCAGGAAGCCGAACAGGCCCACCGATGCGGTGGCCAGCAGCGCCGGCATCGGCACGCCGCGGCGGTTCAGCTTGCCGAAGACCTTCGGCGCCTTGCCATCCAGCGCCATGGAGTAGAGCATGCGGGTCGAGGCGTACAGCCCCGAGTTGCCGGCCGAGAGGATGGCGGTGAGGATGACGGCGTTCATCAGGGCGGCGGCGAAGGCGATGCCGGCACGCTCAAAGACCATGGTGAACGGGCTGGCCGCCACGTCGGCCTCCCCGGAGGCCAGCAGGCTCGGGTCGGTCAACGGCACCAGGGTGCCGATGATAAAGATGGCGCCAATGTAGAACAGCATGATGCGCCAGAAGACGGTGCGAATGGCGCGGGGCACCTCGCGGCGCGGGTTCTTGGCCTCGCCCGCGGCCACGCCCACCAGCTCGGTGCCCTGGAAGGAGAAGCCGGCGATCATGAACACGGCGATGATGGAAACAAAGCCGCCGTGGAAGACGTCATCGGGGTTGGTCCACTGTCCGAAGCCGGACTGTCCCTGACCGATGACCCCGAAGATCATCAGCACACCGGCGATGAGGAAGGCGATCACCGTGACCACCTTGATCAGCGCCAACCAGAACTCCCCCTCGCCGAAGGCCTTGGCCGACAGTGCGTTCAGGCCGGTCAGCAGGGCCAGGAAGACCGCCGCCCAGATCCAGCCCGGAACCCCGGGCAGCCAGAAGTTCATGACAATTCCGGCCGCCACCAGTTCGGCGGCCACGGTGATGGCCCAGTTGAACCAGTAGTTCCAGCCGATCGCGAACCCGAAGGACGGGGAGACGAAGCGGGTGGCGAAGGTCTGGAAGGAGCCGGCGACCGGGATCTTGGCCGCCATCTCCCCCAGGGACTGCATCAGCAGGTAGACCATCAGGCCCACTGCTGCGTAGGCCACGAGTGCACCACCGGGACCGGCCTGGGAAATGGTGCCGCCGGAGGCGACGAACAATCCGGTGCCGATGGAACCGCCGATGGCGATCATCTGCAGGTGGCGGCTGCCTAGGGAGCGCCGCAGTTTCTTATCTGGCTCCTGGTCTCCACACGGTGCGCCGGGCAGCGTTGCCTGGTCACCGAGCGAAGAAGCCGGCCTCTGTTCCTGGGTTTCCACGCTTGTTTTACTCATCGGTGACATACAACACCATTTCCCTCACCGGGTGCGACCTCCGTCACAGCCTGGGTAGTGGATCGATTAACGTGCTTGGCGCTCACGGTTCGGGGTCGCGGAGGCGAGGCCGGCGACCTGCGGGCAGGCTGGGATTCAGTTCGGGCGGGCAAAAGATAGCCCGCAACTTCGCCTGACGAAAATGGAGCCGTTCGAGCGCCAGCGACAGGAAGGGTTTTCGTGATGCTTTCGTGAGCGGAGACACAGCATTGCTGTGGCTGTTCGAAAGGCATCAAGGACGTCTCGCCAGCGGGTGAGCCCGGCGCGAGGGCTTCATCTCGCCTCCACACTGGGTTTTCCACGACCAGCCAGCCCCGGCAATTGCGCGACAAGCGCGGGAGCGGCAGCCCAAAATATGACGCAAATATGTCATATTCCCCTGCCAACGGTGCCCCTACGGTGGCACGGCCGGCAGGGACTAGTGCGCTCGCTCCGCCGGACGGCTGGGTCAAAGTCATGCTCGTGGTGTTCCTTGGTTCTGTTCGCTCGGCGCATTTGGGCGCCGAACTAGCTTCTGTCGTTCTAAACATCACTTCTGCATCACAGGCTTCGCGGAGGTGACGTATCGACGCTGGATGTCAACGACGTCCTTGCGGCACAACGCGGCGCCGGATTATATTCTTCCCCCGGCGGTCACTCGAATCCGATCCTCTGAGCATCAGCAAATACTGCTGTAACTTCCGGAGCGATAAACTTTTGGTGAAGCACTTCTGTCGCATGGACGTGTTTGACGACGTTGCAGACAATACCGCCAACGCCTGAGACCAAACGCGTGAGGGTGAGTAAGATCCCCTATCTGGTGCGGGGGCCTGAATTTGAGCGTGAAGAAAGTAACACCAAGACGAGCCAGTTCGGGCTGCTGGCGACGGTCTCGCCCGTTGTGCGCGGGCCGAGCCCCCGTCAGTGGTCGTGCCCGAGTGTCAGTCCTAGGGGAAGCCTAGCTGGTGGCATGCTGATGGGCGTCAGCCCCCGTAAAGGGTTCTCCGATACTCTGGATTCATGCCCCAGGCCTCCAATGACTCCGCACTAAATGACCAGTTCGCCGCCCTGCTCTCCCCCGAGGGATGGCAATTATTGGCGAGCATCGACCCCTCGATGCTGGCCAGTAAGGATGCGGCATGGGCACTGAATGAAAAACTGCGCAAAGAAGGACATGACCCTGCGGTTGTGCGCGCCGTCGTCGCCCAGTCGCAGTTGCGCTATCGAGGCAGGGTGAAATTCGGTCCCTTTGCCGACTCACTGATCTTCACGCCAGCAGGCCTGGAACAGGCCACCCGGTTGATGATTGCCGGACTGCATGCCCGCCGCTTCGTGGCAGCCGGGTGCACCCATGTAGCGGATCTGGGCAGCGGCATCGGCGCAGACGCCATCGCCCTGGCCAGCGCGGAGCTGAAAGTCACCGCCGTGGAGCGTGATGAAACCACCGCCGCAGCACTGACACTGAATTTGATGCCGTTCCCGCAGGCGACCGTAATGCACGGTCAGGCCGAGGATGTGGATTTGGAGGCGGTGGACGGGGTCTGGCTGGACCCAGCCCGCCGCACCGAGGCCAACGGGAACACCAAGCGCATCTTCGATCCCGAGTCCTTCTCCCCTCCCCTGTCCTTTGTCGAAGCCTTGGTGGATGCGGGCAAGGATGTGGGAGTGAAGCTGGGACCAGGCGTGCCGCATGAGGCCATTCCAGCCACCGCCGAGGCCGTATGGATCTCCGATCACGGCTCGGTCATAGAAGCCTGTCTGTGGTTCGGTCGTCTGGCCCGTCCCGAGGCGAAACGCGCCGCGCTGGTCATTGACAAGGACGGCGCCCACGAACTGACCTCCCCGCTCCCCGCCGAGCAGGGCGCCACCGCTCCGGTGGGCGAACTTTCCAACTACATCTACGAGCCGGATGGCGCGGTGATCCGTTCGCACCTGATCGCCGAACTGCTCCAGCAGACCGGCGGCACCCTGCTCGATGAGCACATTGCCTACTTCACGCACGAGAAGCCGCTGGAGACTCCCTTCGCCCGCGGATACAAGGTGATCAAGGTGCACGACTACAACGTCAAGAAGCTGCGTAGCTGGGTCAAGGCAAATCAAATTGGTCAGCTGGAGATCAAGAAGCGCGGGGTGGACGTCACCCCCGAAGAGCTGCGGAGGATTCTGCTGTCCGGAGTCCCGAAGAGCGCCAAAAACCACGCGACACTGGTGCTGGCCAGGATTGGCGACAAGCGCCTGGCCATCGAGGTTGAAGCCATCACTGGGCCGTAACCTTCACGCGATTTGCCCTCCCTGCGGCCCGTCACCGGCCGATTGGAGCGCACGTGCGCGAAAATGAGCTAGTTTGAAGTAACCACACTGGCCTGTGGGGCGGCCGTCGGCAAGACATCCGGCACGCGCGCACCACCGCGGATTCAAGGAGTGCCGTGCAGAAGATCGACTTTGCCCAGTCCGAGCAGTCAACCATCGGCGTCGAATGGGAAATCGCCCTGGTGAACCAGCAGACCGCCGATCTGTGCTCGGTGGCCGAAGAGGTACTCGCCGCGGTCAAGGAACGTGACGGGATCGCCCCCAATGAGGAGCACCCGACCATCAAGCCGGAGCTTCTGCTGAACACGGTGGAAGTGGTGACCGGTGTGCATCACACGGTGGCCGAGGCCGCCGAGGAACTGTGCCAGAATGTCCGGTTGCTGACCGAGGTTACCAATCCGCTGGGCGTAGACCTGTATTGCGCCGGCTCCCACCCCTTCGCGGCACCCACCCTTCAGCCGGTGACCGACAAGGACCGCTACGCCAAGCTCATTGACCGCACCCAGTGGTGGGGACGGCAGATGGTGATCTACGGGGTGCATGTCCACGTTGGCGTGGACAGCCGCGACAAGGCGCTGCCGATCACCGACGGGCTGATCAACTACCAGCCGCACTTCCAGGCGTTAACCGCCTCCAGCCCCTACTGGGGCGGGGAGGACACCGGCTACGCTTCACAGCGTTCCCTGCTCTTCCAGCAGCTGCCCGCCGCCGGCATCCCGTACCACTTCAATGACTGGGCTGAATATGAATCCCATGTTGGGGACATGATGCACACTGGAGTCATCGACGACGTCTCAGAAATTCGCTGGGATGTGCGTCCGGTGCCCCGGCTAGGCACCGTGGAGATGCGTATCTGCGACGGGGTAAGCAGTATTGCCGACATCAAGGCGATCACTGCGCTGACCCAATGCCTGGTGCACGACATGTCGCTGAGCCTGGAGGCCGGGTACAAAATCCCGGTCATGCCCCGCTGGTTCCGGACCGAGAACAAGTGGCGTGCCGCCCGCTATGGGCTGGACGCGATCATCATCCTCAACGCGCAAGGTGATGAAATGCTGGTGACTGACCACCTGCGCCAGGAGGTCAAGCGGCTCATGCCGGTGGCCGAGCGGCTGGGCTGCGCTGAGGAACTGGCCAGCGTCTTGGACATCATCGACCGCGGCGGGGAATACCAACTGCAGCGTCAGGTATTTGCGGCGTCAGGTGGGGACTTCAAGGCTGTAGTGAAGGACAACGTAGCGCGGCTAGAAGCCCTGTAGCCACAGAAGTAAAGATCATATCTGCTGAAGTTGCTGCGTACTGGGAATCATCTGCAGTCTTAAAAACCCTGGTTTCTGAAACATCCAACATGACATGCGTACTCAAAGTCAGAGTTGGAACGCAGGGCACGTACCGATCAATATCTGTCAGACTGAGGCATGGCGAGTTTCGGAGAAGTACGCCTTGGTACACAAGGTGCCGCAGTCTTTGAGCTGGCATCCGCCTCAAATGACGAGAGATTTGAGCACCAATTTGAAGACGGCTCTCAGGCTCTAATCCCTTCAGCAGGCAACTACATTGTCGTGCGAAACTGTCCAGGAGAAGACTATAAAGAGACCCATGAAAGCGCGCGCAAGACAGCCAATCAGGCGCTAGATTTACATTTCTCCCAAGGCGGCCGACCACTGCAGATCGCCCACGAGGAGAGACCCTACATAGTTTGCTGGGTAGCTTCTGGACATCGCACACTGAGAATCATTGGGCAAGCCCAAGTCACTACAAGCTTGAAAGCAAATAGCGTAGCCTTCGATCTCAACGGCAACGTCATAGCGCCCACTGCACCGCTATTGCAGGCGTGGCATGAAAGTCTGCGTTACTATCGCGCTTCTGAAGCATCAACGGACCTTTACGATTCGTTTCGCAACCTCTACCTAGCGCTGGAGGCTCTGCTCAGTCAACTCGTTCCAAATGACCAAGGTAAGAAGGAAAGCGAGTGGATAAAAGGTGCACTAAACACCATCCATAAGACTCTAGATTTGACCCCTTTCGCTCCGTCAACTCACCCATCGGCGAGCAACGCGATTTTCAACGAGCTCTACTGTCAGATGCGAACCGCAATATTTCATGCCAAGAGGGGCCGTCCCACATGGATCCCCCAGGATTGGCAATCACGGGAAGCAGTCACTGAGGCGCGGTTCCGTTATGCGCAGCTGTTCCGGGCTTTAGCCGCAGAAGAGCTAAACACCAGGTTTTCAATCGCGGGCCCTACCCCAGCTCTGTTGGCCCTGATGCACAAAGCAGCATTCAAAGGCAACCAGTTTTTTGTGAGCAACGATCCGACTAATCTTGATGATTTAGCAGCGGGTGAACACGGCCTCGCCCTAGCAGGTGGAACCTATATCAAACTTCCTACAAGCATTACTGAGGACAACTCCAGCGACTTGCAAGGCGGCGTAGCAGACATCGAAGAAACAGCAAAGATCCACAAGGCATTAGGCAAGATCCATAAGTTCGGGACACTAGGTGAAGGGGAAAAATTGATGATTGTAGAAGATCTCCGGGCTTCTCTCACCTTGGACGAAATTGACGAACTGCAAATAACCCTCCTCGTTGACGTTCGGAAGTTTGGCGCACCGAAGAAAGACTTCACCTCGTAGGGGTTGCTCGGTCGCTCGGAGTCACTGTATTGCTAGGTCTGCGACAATTCGGGAACGCCCCGTGTCTTCCACAGCATCGATGACCGGCCGCGTGACGCGAAATGAAACGATTGCGGACAATGTCCTCTTCGAGCTGTCTCCCAAAAAGGGTCGTTTATGACACAGTCATCCGCTGGCTTGACCGAAAATCTTAGACAGTTGAAAAATCAACATATTTTTAGGAGCATTTTATCGCAGAACTCAATGCCACAAACTATGCGTCGAAACAGTGACCATTCCACGAGTATTGATACAATCATACCCATGGGACACCTTCTCGGGTACGCCAGAGTCTCCACCGGAGACCAAGACGCACAACTCCAACACGACGCACTCACCGCTGCCGGCTGCTATCGCATCTTCACCGACACCACCTCCGGCGCCCTCGAATCACGCCCCGAACTCGACAAGCTACTAGACCAGATCCGCCCTGGAGACACGCTTGTGGTCTGGCGACTGGACCGACTCGGACGATCCATCCGCCATCTGATCAACCATATGGAAGCACTGCAACAACAAGGAATCGAGTTCAAATCCTTGCAGGAGAATATCGACACCAGTTCTTCCGGTGGCCGGCTCGTGTTCAACATCTTTGCTTCCCTGGCAGAGTTTGAGCGCGACCTCATCCGTGAACGAACCAATGCCGGCTTAGCCGCGGCCCGTGCCCGTGGCCGTACTGGCGGAAGACCATCGTCCCTCTCGCCCGACAAGCTGCGCACCGCTAAAAGGCTCTATGAACAGCGCGATATGACTGTGGCACAGATCGGCGAAGTGCTTGGCGTAAGTCGTAGCACCGTCTACCGGGCGCTCAATAGGACAGCAACGAACTAATACAGTGCGTTCAACGCGCAGGAGGAGATCGGACCCTGTAGATTAGTGCCGTGAAAGGTGGTCCTCCAAGCAGGTGTTTTAAAGTTTCAACACCTCCTTTCTTCGCAGTTCGGACCACTTTATATCTGTAATGGACGGAGTGCCGTCATGAAATCACCGGGCTAGTGACACCCACCAATATTGTGATCGCTGGCCGAGAAAGAGAAATAATGGGTCTGTCTGTCCACGGTCGCAAAATGTTGTGGGGTCGCTCGGGCAATCAGTGCAGCTTCACTGACTGCACATTCGAGCTCGCCCAAGAGTACGACTCATCCTCGAAGGCTGTCGTGATTGGAGAAGAGGCGCATATTGTCGCCCAGAAACCTGACGGCCCTCGCGGAACCTCGCCGCTAACGCGTGATCAGCGTGATGAATATTCCAACCTGATCCTCCTATGCCCGACGCATCACAGCCTTGTGGACGCCGACGAAACCCGCTTTCCTGTTGAGGTGCTTCTCGCAATGAAAGCTGCACACGAAGATAGTATCCGCCCCTCGCAGGATCGTATAGCTCTGCAATCGGATGAACAATGGGCGCGCATAATTGACGGGCTCACGATACGACTGGACCTGGATAACTGGGATGACAACTACACCGGCTTTTTTCAGGGTGGCGAGGTCACGTTAAAGGCCGCATTCGTAGAAGACGCGAGGGCGGCCCTCGTATGGCTAGCAAAGCGACCCTGGCCAAATGGACGGGAAAAGGTCAAGAATATTTGCATTGACATCGGCATCGTACTGAACGAACTCCTCTGCAAACTCAACGAGAATTCGTACGAAGTTGACGCCTACATCAAATACAGGACCTACTACAAGATCCGCGAGTGGAACGAGCCTCTCTACAACCAACTTCTCGCAGAGTACAAATTCGATCGTTCCTTGATGGAAGATCTCGCGTTAGAATTGACCCGCTATGTGAATTGGTTTAGCGACGAGGTTCGACGGCAAATTGATCCAGACTTCCGGTTTGAAGAAGGCTACTGTTCTCTCACCACTGCCTTTGGATTCGGGACAGCCCTCCTAACCCCAAGGTTTACTAGACAAGAAATACAACAAGAGCACCCATTCCGCGGAATGGAAGCGTTCATGGACGACCGCCGCACGAGGTCGACTATGGCTGCTACATACTGATTGACTCTTCACTGGTTAGTTTGTCCTTCTGGGCTGTGCTGTCTCGCTAGTATCGGCGACCAGCCATCGGTTTCAAGTGTGCGTCGAGCAACGTTGAGTGTCTTTACCGCGTCTTTGCCGCTTGCAGCTGAAGGTGAGGCGAGGACGTTTTCGAAGCGACGCTGTAAGTCTCGACACAGATCCAACAAGTTATTGGGTAGAGATATTGGAGCCCAATGTCGGTCGCTATGGGTGGTCGACATTTATTTGAAGCGCCCCCCGGCCACCATACTCTTGTTCGGTATCCTGAGTATTGCTTATATTTCATCTCAACCGAAAACAAGAGGGGGATCTGTGTCTGCGAAAGTTGCGTATCGTTGGTACGACTCGGGAGAACCACACGATAGCTTTGAGTATTTCCACGATAATGAGACGTGGACTTATGGTTATCACGTTTTCAACACGGGTCATATGATTGTTTCTCGGATTGAAAGAGTCAAATCGGAAGATTCTCATTGGCCAAAGGTTGAAACTGTAAAAATATACGGTTCACTGGGATATCTCAATGTTTCCGGTGAAGATTTTGGTGAGAACCCTCTTTCCTGGGCATACAAGGATATGAATAATGTGCCGCTTCAAGAACCGAACTTCGAAACATGGAAGTCAAATGACGCTCAGTAGTCACATCGTTGCTTAGTCTTCTCCTTGAACCGTCCGGTATTAAATCCGGACGGTTCTTTCACACCTTGAAGAGACTATTGGAGAACAACGACAGTAGGTCTTACATTCTATGGATTACAAGACGTCTCATCGCGCACCACTCCCCCGACAACAAATCAGCGGAAACTCAACGGACCGAAATTCTCGCAACTATGTTTCACAACCAGTGGCGTAGAATCTTGTCTACACCATTAGTTGCGAGACATTTTTTGAAGGACCGATGACCAACCTGATCGGCTATGCCCGCGTATCCACCAAAGCCCAAGACGCTGACCGACAAATCCAAGATCTTCTCGCCTCTGGGGTCCGACGGGATGACCTTTACGTCGACCACGGCCAGTCCGGAGCCCTGGCCAAACGGCCAGGCCTAGACAAAGCACTCAACGCGTTGCATCCGGAGGACACCTTGGTGATCACGACTTTGGACCGGCTCGGGCGCTCCACCCAGAGAATGCTCGAACTCGCCGCAAGCCTGCGCGAGCGCAATATCGGACTCCGCGTGCTGAACCTCGGCGGCGGCGATGTAGACACCAAAACGCCCATGGGCGCTATGGTCTTCACCGTCATGGCCGCACTGGCCCAAATGGAGCTGGAAATCAAGCGCGAACGCGTCACCGATTCCGTCACTAAACGCCGCACCACCGGTGGCGACCTCGGGGGCCGACGGCCCACCTTTACCGAATCGCAGATCCGCACCGCAGCAAAACTCATCCAAGCCGGCGAACCATCAACCCAGGTCGCCAAGGACCTGGGCATGTCACGGGCGACGCTGTATCGAAGGATCAAGGAACTGCAGGGGTCATAAATCAACGGTAGGCATCCAGCACTTACCTTAACGCATGGCACGAAGACAGCACTGCGCCCGACTCCGCAACTTGTCGTAGTCACCGATAAGCCAAGTAGCACTGGGAAGTGACAGAATCCTTAAGTGAAACATTGATATTGACCAGCGCCACCGCAGTCAAACAGGTAGTTGAAAAAGGCATATTCTCATGAGCAAGCACGCGTCCTTCATCTGGGGCATCGCAGATCTCCTCCGCGGCAATTTCAAGGCTCACCAGTACGGGGACTTCGTCCTCCCCTTCACCGTGCTACGCCGCCTCGACGCAGTCCTCGCCGAAACGAAACCCCAAGTCTTAGAAGTTGTTGCCGAGGCAGAAGCCAAGGGACTTCCCGTCCGTCCGATACTGCTCAAAACCAAGGCAGGTCACCAACACTCCTTCTACAACACTAGTCGCTATGACCTGGGCGCCCTTATCGGGGACGCGGATAACCTCCGCGAAAACCTCCTCTCCTACATCAACGCGTTCTCCGAGAACGTGCGTGACATCTTCGTGAAATACAAGATCGAAGATCGCATCGAAGAACTCGAAGAAGCCAACCTGCTACTGCTGGTCATTCAACGCTTCGCCGAAGTCAACCTGCATCCTGATACAGTCACCAACGACCAAATGGGCCACATCTTCGAAGAGCTCATCCGCAAATTCGCAGAAGCATCCAACGAAACCGCCGGCGAACATTTCACCCCCCGCGAAGTCATCGAGCTCATGGTTGATCTTCTATTCAACGAAGACGACCAAGCCCTACGCGATGGGGACATCGTCCGGTCGGTCTACGACCCCACCGCAGGCACCGGCGGCATGCTCTCCGTCGCCGAAGACCGCCTCATGGACATGAATCCCCGAGCGCGTCTGACACTCGCTGGCCAAGAGCTGAACCCTCAGTCCTACGCGATCTGCAAGGCCGACATGGTCATCAAGGGACAATCGGTCGACGCCATCGTGCACGACGACACACTCGTCAATGACGGCCACGCGGGCGCGACGTTCAACTACTGCCTTTCCAATCCGCCGTTCCCTTCAAAGTTTTTATGTTGCAACGATTCTTGTTGCAACCTAGACTGTCGGTGCTGTTCGGTAGCATTCTGCCATGACGAACACCGATGCGTTTGTCGGGTGGAGACTTCGGAGCGCCAGGCCACTCAAACCAGAGACAATTTCCAACTGGCTGCCTAAAGACTTTCACAACCTTGCCCAACGAGAAGAGGAAGTCGGACTTCGTCACGACGAGTTCTTCCTCTTAAAGCCAGACGGTTTTCCAGATCCCAGTGTCAGTGCTTATCTGCACGACCGCTCATTCCGGCGCCTTAGCCGTGCAACTCAAGAGTCTTACGTCAAAGACCTACGCACGCATTTCAACTTTTTATCAAGCCAGAATCTAGACTGGCGCGAATGTACTGTCGAAGTATTCGAGGACTACGAATACTGGCGACGACGCGATGACCGCAACCCTGCCCGAATTTCTGGGGCAAAATTCCGTAGAGAACTTGCCGCCTGCCGCCGATTCTATGAATGGCAAGCACGCAGCGGCATAATCTCAGCTTCACCCATCGAAACCTTCACCGATGACAGCGCTGACAATGAACAGTCTGAGAGGCTTGGTAGGACACACGAAATCATTCCAGATGATCCGTCAGGACGAATCTCTTTGAGACGGTTTAGGCGTACTCTGGCTTGGTTCATTTACCGGCAGCCGGGAGGTCGCGTTGCACTTGGTGTCCAATACGGGCATCTGCACAGCTATACGACGGATGGATACGGTTCTAGGGTGTCTGCTGGGTTGCGCGACCTGTTCCCACTTGAAGAGGCTTTAAGCGTTTCAGACGGGCTTGCACGAGCCATGGATGCGGCTGATGGTAAGAGCCATGTGAGTGGTCCCGCAGCGCAGCGGTACAAGCTTGCTGTGGATGAGTACAGAGCGGTTTATGGCGGCAAAGTGATGAACGCTAAGCAAGCTGCTTCGTTGATGCGAAATCCCGCTTTGAGAATCTACGACAACGGGCCACAGATTCTCGCTTGCTGTTACGACCCGGCAAAAGCACTTTGTCACCCTGACCGGAAGGTCAATAAGGGTGTAGGCCAAAGCCCGGATGCAACAGCTTGTGACTCTCGATGCGCCAACATTGCGCGAACCGACGAGCACATCTCGCGAATCCAGCAAATGATAGACGAATCAAAGGTTGAGTCGGAATCAGAGATTGCTCCATTACCGCTGCGAGAACGGTCAAAACAGCGTGTCCAAGCTTTAGAAGCCCTAGTAGATTCGCACAAAGAGAATGGTGTTGAGCTATGAGTGACGAAACACTACGACAAGCAATCCGTGACGCAATGGAACGGCTAGTGAATGGTGAACCGATCCGTTCAGACGGAAAGCTCACCATCAAGTCACTGGCCGAAGAGGCCGGTGTGAAACGCTGGGTACTAACCCATAAACACACCGACCTCCAAGAAGAGTTCAAGGCGCGTATTGAAACGACCGGTCGCGAGCCTGCTGTTGTCGTCGAACTCCGCAAACAGCTCAAAGAACGCGATAAAACAATTGCAGAGCTTCGAGACGAGATTCGCAACCTAACCAACGACCGTCAGCAATTAGAACGTGTTATCAACGTGCTTGCCCTAGAAGAACAACACGGCGCAGTAGACAAGTCCAAGGTGGTCGACATCCGTCGAACTCCTCAATCTAGATAGGAAGCCACCTTGAACTGTTATCCATCCTCAGGCTCTTCAGGCGCGGTAACGACCAGCTTGAGACCCAGCGCATCGGTGATCTTCGCTAAGGTGTCCGTACTGACACCCTCACCGGCTTCAACACGAGCCACAGACGGACGGGAAACACCCGCCTTCTCAGCAAGCAAGCCCTGAGATAGCCCGAGGGCCGTGCGAATCGTACGAACCTGCTGGGCAATCTCAGACATAGGGTTTGGCTGTGAGTCAGTCATGGCAATAAAACCTAGTCCATCGCCTGGACGTTTGACTCGATAAAGTCGATTTCCTCTGGGGAAAGCTTGTACTTCTTGTAAAGCTGCTGGTCAATCTCAGCGACCGACTTGGACCAGTCGATGTCAGACGTGGACGTGAAGTCCTGCAACGGAACGTATTTCCACTTTCCTTTAGGATTGTCTTGAGTAGTTTTCAAAATGCTCAAAAGCGCTCGAACAAATTTTGTCTTGATGTAGACTAAGCAACTTTGTGCTTCTGTCGCTTCA
Organism: Glutamicibacter sp. BSL13; assembly: GCF_052928425.1. Lineage (NCBI taxonomy): Bacteria > Bacillati > Actinomycetota > Actinomycetes > Micrococcales > Micrococcaceae > Glutamicibacter > Glutamicibacter sp. BSL13. The sequence continues at coordinate 24,772 of NZ_JAVGCZ010000025.1, read as the reverse complement.
GCGAATGACCCTACTGTCAAAAAAGTATCTGTGTGGCCTAACCCCGGTTCGGCTACTACGGGACTGCTTAAGACCTCACCGAACGATCCACTTCCATTGGATTTTGCGACCAGAACCTTCCACCGATCTAGTGATTCCGGTTGATTCGTGTAATCTTTTCGGATCCAACGTCGAACACGTTTTCCTTTCAAGAGCCCAAGTAATTGAACATAGGTGTTTTCGTCATTGGGTTCGCTTTCATAAAACAATATGTCTGCGAACAATCCCAAACTTGGCGGCGTGATCTGGGACCCGGTCCCGTTACCTTGTATAGCAGCAATTTCAGAGTGCTCCAGCATGGCCATGTCAGAAAAACGGTACAGTGCCCGTGAACTCACCAAATTTGAGAATGATTGATGATTCGTACTAGGAACCTTGCGCAGGACAGAATTCAATTCTTGGCTAGTATCGCCAAGGAAAACCCCGATAGGCTTAACCTCTTTAGCAGTATCGCGATACGTTACAGCAATTCCACCCTTAATGTCAGTGCCTGGAAAGATTTCATTCGAGTTAGATTCGTAATGAGCAACCATCAAATGAGTGTCAGCTAGCATCTTTTTATTCCAGGCGGCAGGGGTCTGGCCTGAGTTCGACAAGAAACGTGCTGGTGTAATCAATACAACCTTGTCGCTGAGTTCATATGCAGCATCCATAAAGTGATGGTAAATCGGTTCTGAACGCCCCGACGCACCTTGCGCATCGTTTTGGTACGGCGGGTTCCCGATGACTACATCGAATTTCTTATCCATGATTAGTTGCCTTCCTGAAGCATGTCGCTCACGATTTTCTTGCGCTCATCCTCAGTCATTTCTGCCAAGTTACCAACTTGATAATGACCGGAATCATCCATCCAATGTTTACGTTCTTCAATACCGCCAGACACTGCCTCGAAGGTGATGTCGTGCAGAATTTGGTTGTGACTCATCTCGAACAGCTGCTTGGTGAGAATATGCTTGAGGCGATCCTGCTGATCGGGAATCTTCTGTGCGAGACCCGTATCCAAGCGGCGTACCAGTTCCATGAGGAACAGGCCAGCGGTCGAGAACAAGTCTGCGAACGTCTTTTCAGGATCCTCAAAGATCCCAGGATTTTCCTTTTCCAGAAGGTCAACCATTCGGGTCACAACCGGCTGCGGGGTGAACACCAATGAGGTTTTCTGATGCGGAATATACGCAAAGATGTTCTCTGGCAAAGAATCGTCGAAATAGTCAGCAAGTTCTGCTTTCTTCGCTAAGAACTCTTGAATCGACTGGTCAAAGACCGCTTCATCAAACATTCCTGGAATCTGAACCCTTTCACCGTTCTCTTGAGTCACGGTCTGCCCATCACGCAAAACACGGAACTCGGCTTCGGTAATGCCTGTGATCTCCTGGAACACAACATCAGGCGTGTGATCGTCGAAGTTGGACAGGCGCATATCTTCCGTGCCATAAGCCATAAGGAACAGTGGGATAGTGCGAGCGAAACCGCGCAGTCGGGAGCGAACCTCGTCCATTGCGGTGTTTGCACGCTTCTGTTCTTTCTTGGTTTCTTCGCGCTTAACCGTTTCTTGAACCGCCTCTTCTGTGGACTTGTTCAGGATGTCCAAGACTGCTGCTTTGAACTCTTCCTCAGCAATGCTCTTCTTTTCCTCAACGGCGGCGACTTCTTCATCGGTAGTCGCGCTCTCTAACTCGTCCTCGATGTGCTGCTCAGAAATCTGTTTCTCGACGTATGCACGTTCAACAGCTGCCTCAACCTTGGCTTCAGTTTGCTTGATGTCACGTTGAACCTGATTGTTGGTTAGACCGTACTCTTCTTTGAGTTTGTCGCGGGTTTCGGCGGTTTTCTCGGTAACAATCTTGGCCAGCTCCTTGGCAGTCGTGCTGACCGACTTTTCAGGTGTGAGAGCAGGAATCTCTTCCTTGCTGTATACCGGAACGCCTAGCTCTTTGACCTTTGGATTGATCACAGTATCCGTGTCCACGTGAGCATTGCCTTCGCGGTCAACCGTTGGGGCAGGGTCAGGAATGTTAATATCCGTACCCGTCTTGAGCTTGCCTTCCTTAGCCTCCGGCAACTTGTCAAGGATGTCCTTGACGTGCTCGGAGTAGCGGAAGATGCCTGCAACATTGTCGAACAACAGGTTGGATAGGAATCCGCGACGGACAACTTCTTTCGCCTTGAAAACCTGAGGAATGGTCAGCACCTGGGCGGCATCAAGCTCCACCATCTTGCCCTCAGAATCTTCACCGATAACCGGGAAGAAGTTCAGCAAGCGACGAATGTTCTCTTGACGCTCTTCACCACTACCAGTGACGACTGGGCGCAAGTTATTGGCGAACTTGTCCACGATGGTCAAGGTGCGTTCTGGCGCAAAATCGAAGATGTAAGCGTTCTGCTTTTGCAATACCTGATGTCCACGCACGAACGTATGTGGGTTCTGAGCGCGGAAAGCTGCCTGCATGTAGAGCGCAGGAGAAGTAAGGTTTGACAGCATCAATACGGCAGTCCACTCGGGCACGGTGACACCGGTAGTGAGCTGACCCACTGACAAGGTGATTGTCTTGCCACCGACCTCTTCGGCATCAGCAATCGCCTTGCGAACGCGGTCTAAAGACTTTTCATTGGCGGCGCTGTCTAAGCTGTCATGGCTCTTACCATCACCAGCGGCAAGAATAACCGTGTAATCCTTGAACACATCGTGTTGCTTCAACAGCTTTTCTAAGGCCTTGGCCGATGCGACACGGTCAAGCAACCAGAAAGAGTGGCGAATCTCTTCGCGAAGTTCAGGAGTGGAGAAGGGGTATTTCTCGTTAGTGGTCAGGCGGTCGAGGAACCGAACAACGTCCTCACGATGCTCAAATACACCGCTGTCCTTGGTGCTGAAAAACTCATTGAGATCGAAAGCATAGTCAATATTGGCTTCGTCTTCAGCAACGGCCATACCCCGCGACAGCTGGTCAGTAATCATACGCGAAAGTTGGTACGTGAACATGTTCAACGTTGGCAACGATGCGTAAGGGTTGTCCTGCGACTCGTCAGACCATTCAGCGCGTGCAGTCTGCTCGTCTTCATAAGTCCAGTTGTAGATCTGTTCCTCGCTGAACTTTCCAGCTGCCAGAGCCTTAAACGGAGTGCCCGAAAGATGCAGGGTCTTGGCTCGGGTGATGTTGTCGAACGCAATGTCGGTCTTGGTGGTGTCAATGCCTTCATGAGCTTCATCAATTACTAACAGATCCCACTCAAAGTCAGCAATATGCTTGAGCTTTTTGTAGTGACCGCCGAAGTATTGAGAACCCTTCAGATCCTGAAGAGACAAGAACTCAACGATGCGAGGGTCCTCGTCCTGGTGGGCTGTAGAATATTTGCTCCACTCTGCCCGGGTCATGGTTGGGCGACCCTCTAGGGATGCGGACTCAGAGACGAACACGTAGCTGGTCTGATGCCCAATGAAACGGGTGAAATCATCGAACCACGAGTTCGCAATGGCAGGACGATTCGTGACAATCAGTACCCTACGGGCTTCAAGCTGACGCATCAGGTCGTAAGTCGTAAGCGTTTTGCCGAAACGTGGCTTGGCGTTCCACAGTACTTCATCATGACCAGCGACAAAGGCTCCCAAAGCCTGTTCTACCGCGTCCTTCTGTTCAGGGCGCAAAATGTAGTCATCAGTGCCAGAACGTTGAAGTTCAGCATCGTCTTGGGTAATGAAGTCTTGGAAAAGTTGCTTGGAGCCCAACGCCATATTTGAGAAATTATGCCATTCCGTGCGTTTGGGCTCGAGTTCACGCTGAACGCCCTGCTGCTTGAGGTACGCGTGAAATTCACGGTCGGTAAAACGACCGCCCTTTTCAGTCATGAAAAACGCGCGGTAGGCCCATTCTTTCTTCTTTCGTATCGACATCTGCGAAGCTTGCTGCCCGATACGGGCATCTGGGCCGTCAGCCTGTTCTGTGTAACCAATCTTCTCCCACCCAACATATTTTGGAACATCAGGAGTAGACCACGAGTAGACATACGGAGTGATCTCGCGAAACGTGTTGATTTTAGGAGCAGACACTAGGCCCTCACTTCTTTGTAAACGTGTTCGATTCGGCAGACTTCGTATGATTCGTAGACTGCGAAATCGAACATCCCCAGATTTGTCGATGAATTTCGTAAAGATGAAAGAGAGAATGGTTCGCGATGAACCATGCCTGGTTCGTTGAGTACGCGGTTCCACCAGGAGAATTGAATTTCTTCACCACCAGCTGTCAGCCCCGTGAGAGTGTTCCCCTGAATAATGTTGTTTTCAATGAGCATGGATGCAGCACGGTAGAGGTTTGAACGCGGACCACAGGAATTGCCGGCACGCTGATGAAACTCTACGAATGTATTCAGAAGGGAAGTTTGAGCTGCTTGATGGTTGTCTGCTAGCAACTCAATGCCGTAGATGGAGGCCAGCGCGAAAAGTGTTTCTGTTGGCCACACCCCCGGCTGGTAGCGCTTTTCAATAGCATGAAGCTTGCGCCGAAGGATTGCAACCAAAAAATTACCATCACCTGCGGCCGGTTCAAAGAAAGTCTTATCGACAAAGCCTGGGCCAGTCTCCAATTCTGGTTTCACGAGATCAAGCATCTGGTTGACCATCGACTTAGGGGTGAAGACCTCCCCATGCGCTCTCACGCGATCGCGTGATTTTATGAGCTGTTCGTCTGGTGTAGTTTCCGTCATGGATCCTCGTGAAATTGGGGCTAGTTAAGTAATTCTCAATGTATCAGATTCTTTACATTTTGTTGAAGTTCGAAGCTCCAATCGTCAGCATGGTTGAAAGTCTGAACACTGCGATTGTTGCAGCGCCCACCTACAAATAAGTATGCGGACAACCTGACGACGGGTGTTTCTCGATTGCCGAAGACATCCCGGTGTGGAAAACCAAAGGTCATCTTCAGGCCCCGGGGCTGGGTGAGAGCGTTATGCGTTCCGTATCGGGCGGGCGGCGGCCTCGCCACTGGTAGTCGCGAGGCCGCGGGGAGGGAAATACTTGGAAAGGGAAGGTTTTACAACACAGGTAAGCCTTACAGGGAACCCCCATTCGGCGTGGACTGGAAGAAGCAGGAAAAAGCCGTCCGCGAAGAACACGCGGAAAAGGGCTTCGCAGGCCGCTTCGGCCCGGGCCTACCCCGCGTCTCGGACGGCTCCATGCTCTTCCTGCTGCACCTAATTTCCAAGATGCGCGAACCGGCCCAGGGATCCACCGGAGGCCGTGCCGCCATCGTCCTGAATGGTTCCCCGCTGTTCACCGGTGGCGCGGGCTCCGGCGAATCAAATATCCGCAAATGGATCATGGAACGCGACTACTTGGAAGCGATCATCGCCCTGCCGACCGACATGTTCTACAACACGGGCATCAGCACCTACATCTGGGTACTCTCGAAAGAGAAGTCCCCGAAGCGTCGCAACAAGGTGCAACTCGTGGATGGGTCAAAGCTGTTCCGCAAGATGCGCAAGGGCCTGGGCTCCAAACGCAACGAACTGGGCCCGGAGGACATCCAAGCGATCGTGAAGCTCTACGGCGACTTCGCGGAAACCAACCAGTCGAAGATCTTCGACACCACCGATTTCTTCTACCGCACCATCACCATCGAACGCCCACTCAAGCTGAACTTCGCCACCACTGTCGACCGCATCGACGCCGCCTTGCCGGCCAAGGCCTTCGGCAAGCTCACGCCAGAAGCTATGGCCGGCCTGCGCAACACACTTGAGTCCATGGACGACACCGTGCTGTTGAAGAACCGCGACGAATTCACGAAGATACTGAAGAACCAGCTCAAGACCGGCGGCGTCGAATTGAGTGCACCCCAGTTCAAGACACTCGTTGCGGGGCTCTCCGAACGCGATGACACCGCCGACGTGTGCACCGGAGCCAAGGGGAAGATCGAACCGGACACCGACCTGCGTGACACCGAGAACGTCCCCTGGAACGAAGACATCCACACCTACGTCGAACGCGAGGTCAAGCCCTTCGTGCCCGATGCCTGGATCGACGAAGACAAAACCAAGGAAGGCTGCGAAATCCCCTTCACCCGCCACTTCTACCAATACACGCCCCCGCGTTCGTTGGAAGAGATCGACGCGGACCTCGATGCTGTTCTCGGCCGCATCCGCGCACGTCTTGAGCAGGTGAAAGCATGAGTCTGAAGCCATACTCAGAGTACAAGGACAGCGGTCAGCAGTGGCTAGGAGAAATTCCTTCCCACTGGAAAATCGTCCCACTGTGGACGCTGTTTAAACGAACCAAGACACTAGGGACGGGTTCTGAGATTCTGCTTTCGGTCTATCGGGACTATGGCGTCGTTCCCAAAGAAAGCAGGAATGATAACTTCAACAAGGCATCTGAAGACCTACCCAAGTATCAGCTTGTCGGCGTCGGTGATCTGGTTATAAACAAGATGAAGGCCTGGCAGGGGTCTGTCGCGATATCTGAACTATCAGGCATTGTCAGCCGTGCATACTTCGTGTTCAAAGCGCTAAGTCACACTCACTCAAAGTTCGCGCATTTTTTGATGCGTTCCACGCCATATTTCAATCGCTACGCAGCCATTTCTTCTGGGGTTCGCCCAAATCAATGGGATCTTGATCCGGTCCAACATAGGGCTACACCGATTCTCCTACCGCCGCCTCATGAGCAACAAGATATTGCTGACTATTTGGATCGTGAGACCGCCGAGATTGATGCGTTTATCGCGGACCAGGAACAACTCATCGCCTTGTTGGAAGAGCGACGTACAGCAACCATCACCCAAGCAGTCACCAAGGGCCTCAACCCGGACGCGCCGATGAAGAATAGTGGGCTCGAATGGTTAGGTGAAATTCCTGAGCATTGGACGGTTGAAAAGCTATCTTGGCTTTCACAGATAGGGAACGGTTCCACTCCAGCTACGGATAATCTGGATTATTGGGCCGACGGTGACATCCCGTGGCTCAATAGCTCGTGCGTTAATTTGGATGAAGTTGTTGAACCAAGCAAGTTTGTAACCACAACTGCCGTAAAGGCCTGCCATCTGCCGATGGTGCCTGCTGGGAGCCTCCTAGTTGGGTTGACCGGTCAAGGCAAGACCCGCGGCATGGTCACAAGGCTGGGTATTAACTCTACGATCAATCAGCACATAGCGTATGTAACACCGTCATCAGCTTTGAATGCTTCGTACGCTTATTGGTTCTCGGTGGGGGCCTACCAACAATTGCGTTTCATCAGTGAGGGTAATGGTGGCACGAAAGGAGGTCTGACTTGTGACCAGTTGGGGCGGCTTCGTATTCCAAGGATGAGCTCCGACGAACAGGCCAGGATTTCCACCTACTTAGACCGAGAAACGGCAGAGATTGACGCGGCCATCACGGATGCCCGTGAGGCAATCGCGTTGTCCAAGGAGCGTCGGGCCGCGGTGATCAGTGCCGCGGTCACCGGAAAGATTGATGTCCGCGGGCTCACCACCGGGCCCACCCCTACCCAGGAGCAGTCTGTTGGCGTTGCATAACGAGATCGAGTTCGAAAACGAGATCTGCGAACACCTCGCAGCCCACGGGTGGCACTACTCCCCCACCGACGCCGGCTATGACAAGGAACGGGCGCTCTTCCCTGAGGATGTGTTCGCGTGGCTCGAAGACACCGCCCCGGACGAGCTGGCCAAGGTCCTGAAGCCCGGGTTGAATCCGACCATGCTGGCCAAGGCCAAGCTCCGCATCTTGGACCGTCTGGTCACGGTGATGGGCACCGACCCAGTCAAGAGCGGCGGCACCCTGAACGCGTTGAAGAAACCCGTGGGGGTCACCCCCGCCACGCTGCGGATGTTCCAGCCCAAGCCCGCCGACAGTCTGAACCCCGTCACCCTCGAACGCTACGGCAAAAACCGGTTACGCGTCATGCGGCAGGTGCACTACTCCACCACCGGCAACAAATCCCTGGACCTGGTGTTCTTCCTCAACGGGATCCCCGTGGCCACCGCCGAACTGAAAACCGACCTCACCCAGGACGCGCAAGCAGCACTCGCCCAATACCGGCACGACCGCAACCCCAAGCACGAACCCCTGCTGACCTTCGGCCGCGGCGCGCTGGTGCACTTCGTGGTGTCCAACCGTGAAGTGCACATGACCACCAAACTGGAAGGCCCCTCGACTCGGTTCCTGCCTTTCAACACCGGCAACAACAAGGGCGCCGGCAACCCCGACCGTGAAGGCACCTCACCCACCGCCTATTTCTGGGAGGAGCTGCTCGACCCGGACGCGTGGCTGACCGTGCTAGGCAAATTCATCCACTACCGCTTCTCCGAGCACACCGACCCGATCACCGGCAAGAAATCCTTCACTACCGCCACCCGGTTCCCCCGCTACCACCAATGGCGGGCCGTCAACGCCCTGGCCGATGCCGCACTGGCCGAAGGGCCCGGACACAACTACCTGATCCAGCACTCGGCCGGATCGGGAAAAACCGATTCCATCGCCTGGACCGCTTACCGGCTCGCGGCCCTGCACCGCGAGGACGGGTCCAAGGTCTTCGACGGAGTCATCGTCATCAGCGACCGGACCGTGCTGGACGGGCAACTGCAAAAAGCCATCGAACAACTCGAAACCGTGGCCGGGGTCTTCGCCCCGATCACCCACGGCTCCGAAGGCTCCAAATCCAAGCAGCTGGCCGACGCGCTGCTCAAGGGCCGGCAAATCATCGGCGTGACCCTCCAAACCTTCCCGCACGCAATGGAAGAGATCCGCGCCAACCAAGGACTCGCAGACCGCACCTACGCGATCATCGCCGATGAAGCGCACTCCTCCCAATCCGGCGACGCGGCCAAGGCCCTGAAAAAGGTCCTCACCTCCCTGCACTTGGAGGAGGACGAGGACTACAGCACCGAAGACCTGCTGGCAGCGGAAATGGCGGCCCGTGCCGGTGCGACACGCAACCTCTCGTTCTTCGCGTTTACCGCCACCCCGAAGGCCAAAACGATCGAACTGTTCGGCCGAGAAGACGAGACCGGCGAGCCCCAGGTCTTTGACCTGTACCCGATGAAGCAGGCCATCGAGGAAGGATTCATCCTCGATGTCCTGCAGAACTACACCACCTATGAAATGGCCGCGCGCATCGCGCAGGCCAACGAAGACGCGGCCAGCGTGGAAGTCGACCGCGATCAGGGGTCGAAGGCGCTGATGCAGTGGGTGCGCCTGCACCCTTACAACATTGCCCAAAAGGTGCGGATCATCGTGGAGCACTTCCGCGAGAACGTCGCCCACCATCTGGCGGGGCGCGGCAAGGCCATGGTCGTGACTTCCTCGCGCAAGGAAGCCGTCCGCTACAAGATCGCGATCGACGACTACCTGCACGCTAAGGGGTATGACACCGAGCTGGCAGCACTGGTGGCGTTCTCGGGCGAAGTCACCGACCCTGTCTCCGGACCTGACCCGTTCACCGAGCACACCATGAACCCCGGGCTCAAGGGCCGCGGCCTGGCCAAGGCCTTCGCCACCGACGAATACCAAATCATGCTGGTAGCCAACAAGTTCCAGACCGGGTTCGACCAGCCCCTGCTGGTCGGCATGTACGTGGACAAGAAACTCTCCGGCATCGCCGCCGTGCAGACCCTCTCACGGCTCAACCGGGTCATCCCCGGCAAGGACCAGACCTTCGTCCTGGACTTCGTCAACGATCCCGGAACCATCCTCGCCGCGTTCCAGGACTACTACGAAGAAGCCACCATCCACGAAGCGTCCAACCCGGACCTCATCCACGACATGATCATAAAACTCGACGCGACCGGGATCTACAACGGCCGGGACGTGGATCTAGTCGCCGAGAAATGGGTCGCCCAACGCAACCACAACGGCCTGTACTCACATCTGCAACCGGCCATCGACGTCTTCCACGACCGATACAAGCAAGCCACCCTCACCGGCAACACCCTGGAACGCGAGCTGCTCGATGACTTCCGCAAGACCGCAGGAGCATTCAACAAGTCCTACGACTTCTTCTCCCAGATCATCGACTACGGCAATACCCGCATCGAGAAACTGGCGATCTACCTCAAACTGCTCTCCAAGGCCCTACGAACCAACGCGACCGGCAACCGGATAGACCTCTCAGATGTGGTCCTCACCCACTACGCCCTGAAGAAACAAGAAACCCAGACGCTCACCCTGACCCCGGGACAAGGCGGCGGTCTGAAAGGCGTCACCGGTGCGGGCTCCTCCAGTCCCCGGGAGAAAACCACCGGTACCTTCGGGGAACTAATCGAGCAGATCAACAAGATCTTCGAAGGCACCGGTATCAGCGACAAGGACCAGATCAACGCCGTTGAATCAATCATGCGCCACGCGGAAAACCATGAACAGATCCAACGCGAAGCCATCGCGAACGGCCCCGGCGACTTCAACACCTCCCCCACCCTGCCCGAAACCATCGAAGAGCTCATCTACACCGCGGGTGAAGGACACCAGCAAGCAATCACCGCGCTCATGGACATGCAAGGTCCCGCGCAACTCGTCGAAGTGCTGCTCGCCGCGGGACTCCAGGAGCGCGCGAGAAAGCAAGCCCAAACCGATGCCCTGGCCAATGAGTAAACGCTTTCTTCGTCTTTACACCCCCAAGGAGCATGTGCGGCAGCTGCTGAAAGCCAGGATATCCATGAATTCCAATCCCGGTGGGCGGCGCTGGAGAAATCCGTGAAGGCCACGAAAATGGTTGAAGCGAAGTCACTGTCCACGACGTTGACCGCCTGGCGCCGGGAGCTACTGGTCTTTGTGCGCACCAGGTTGAAGAACGCCCGGAGCGAGGCGGCGAATCTGACGTCGAAGAACCTAAACCGGATCGGTCGGGCTACCGGAATCATGCTCATTATCGGCTTCGGATACTGTTGTACACGGCGGTCTTACGGCCGTGCCGAACATTCTGCGCCACGCTAAATCTTGAAGAGCCAGAAAACGCTGATCACTGTCCACTCTGTATCTGTTGCGCTAACGTGATCGCTATGGCTGGCGGAAAAGTTTCACGGCATCCCGAGTGGGACATGATGTATGCCGCTGGCCTGACGGTGCGAGAAATCGCTGACAGGTGTCGTCAGAACGTCGCCACCGTGAGTCTGCACTCACGCGTGCGGGAGAAATGCTCCCCCGGGCTTCGCGCCACGCATGAGGCCGCGCTGGCGGTCTGAGACTCGGATCGCCCGTCAACTCTGTGGCGTAAACGCCTCACCGAAGCCCTGGCTTTCCAGGATATGCATCAGTGTTTGCCGCGCACCGATAGGTCTGCTCCCCGTCGCTATTGAGTTCCGGACCTATTCAAGACTCGCGCTGTTATCTCGTCAAAGCGCAATCCGCGTCACCGGCTGCGAGGAGTCGGTCGCAAAGTCCACTCCGCTTGGTGCGGCACCAGCTTCGACCAACTGCGCCCCCAACGCCGCAACCATCGCCCCATTATCGGTGCAGAGGTTAAACGGCGGGACCGTCAGGTCGATGCCGGCCGAAGCGCAGCGCGCCGCCAGCAGTTCGCGCAGTCGAGTATTGGCCGCCACTCCCCCGCCGAGCAATAGGGTGTTTAGTCCGTTCTCGGTGCAAGCGCGAACCGCCTTGACGGTGATGACATCTACGACCGCTTCCTGGAAGGATGCGGCGATATCAGCAACCGGGACTTCCAGCCCCTGGGACTCGAAGTGCTCAACAGCCCGTGATACCGCGGTTTTCAGCCCTGAGAACGAGAAGTTGTAGCGGTGCTTGCCTGGGTTCTCAGCGGTGCCGGTGAACTTGGGCAGGCTCAATCCGCGAGGGAATCGGAATGCCTTGCGGTCTCCCTTGGTTGCGGCCTTGTCGATGGCCGGACCGCCTGGATATCCCAAGCCCAGCAACCGGGCGACCTTGTCGTAGGCTTCGCCCGCGGCATCATCAATTGTTGCGCCGAGCAGCTGTACGTCATCGGTGAGCGAGGTGACCTTAAGGATTTCGGTGTGTCCACCCGAGACCAGCAGCGCACCGAACTCGGCGGGCAGCGGCTTGCCACCGAGGACCCCGACGCCAACGTGGGCGACCAGGTGGTTGATGCCGTACAGCGGCTTGCCGGTGGCCAGGGCCAGCGCCTTCGCGGCGGCGACACCAACCATCAGTGCACCGGCCAGGCCCGGACCGCTGGTCACTGCAATGGCATCGACTTCATCCAACGTCAGCTTCGCGTCGGCGAGCGCCGCATCGAGGGTGGGGATGAAGGCTTCCAGGTGGGCGCGGGCCGCGATCTCCGGGATGACCCCGCCGAAACGCACGTGCTGGTCCATGGAACTGGAGACCGTGTTGGTCAGCAATTGGGTGCCGCGCACGATGCCTACCCCGGTTTCGTCGCAGGAGGATTCGATGCCCAATACGATGGGGGCTTTGGCCGTGCTCATTTCGTCTCCTCTTCGCGCAGCCGTAGGCGCATGATCAGTGCGTCGGTGCCGTCGCGGTAGTACTTGGCGCGTTCATGGATCTTGGAAAAGCCCAGCGACAGGTACAGCCCGATCGCCACCGGGTTGTCCTTGCGCACTTCTAGCATCACATCGCGGGCGTTGCGCTGCCGGGCACGCTCAATCATCACCTGCATCAGCTTGCGTCCAAGCCCCTGGCCTTGGGCATCGGGACGGATGGCAATGGTCTGCACATCGGCGAAGGGCAGTACGGTGCACAGGCCCGCGTAGCCCAGGATCTGCCCTTCGGCTTCGTACACCCAGTAATCCCGGGTCTCGTGCTGGGACAGTTCGGCTTCGAAGAGTTCCACCGGCCAGGCATCGGCCGGGAAGCTGGCCACTTCCAGGGCGTGGACCGCCGGGATGTCCCCCGGCAGCATGGTGCGCAGTACCGGGTTCAGGGACTGAGCTGCTTCATGACTCATGACTTGGCCTGCTTCATGAACTGTGGGACCTGGGCGTCGGACTCGCGCAGGTAGCGTGGGGCGGTATCAGACAGGTCCGCGCCCTCTGCCAGTTCGGCGAGCGCACGCGGCCCTAGGTCGGCAGCTCGGATCAGCCAGTCTCGGCTGGCAGCGGCCACCTTGGCTCCGGCCTCTTCGAGTTCTTGTGCATAGAGTCCGGCACCCACACCGTGTACTTCCAGGGCCGGTAGTTCCCCGGCGGCCGAGACGTGCGGCCCATCCAACAGCTTGCCGTCAGCGGCGAAGCGCGCCCAGTAGACCTCGCGGCGGCGCGCGTCCGTGGCAATCAGGTATTCGGTGTCTGGCTGCAGTTCGCGGCGCACCCGTTCAGCGAGCGCTCCCAGGGACATGGTCCCGTGCAGCGGCACACCCCATACGTAGGACAGGGTGCGGGCGGCCACCAACCCTACCCGCAGCCCGGTGAAGGGACCGGGCCCGGTGCCCACGATGATGCCAGCCAGTTCTTTGCCTTCCAGCCCCGCCTGGGCCAGTAACTGGTGGATGTAGCTGACCAGGGTTTCGGTTTGGTCGTTGGACCGTTCACTGGTGATTTCGGCGTGCACGGTGCCGTCGGCGTCTATCACGGCCACGGAGGTGTGGGCCGAGGTGTCTATGACCAGGTAGTTGCTCATGGCTGGCCTTCCGGGTTGCTGAAGCTTTTCAAGGTGGCCTCGAGCGCCGCGCGCAGCTGCTCCCAGCGCGCCGGTTCCCAGTCCGGACCGGTGGCGCTTAGTGTCAGGGTGCGCGGTTCATCGCTGCCCTCATCATCGAATTCCCAGGACGCGGTGGTGGTGTCCGCAGGCAGGGCCGCGCGTGCCAGGGTCAGCTCCAGGCGGGAGTTGTTCAGGTGCTCCACCTTCCCGGCACCCCATTCAACGACGGTCACCGCATTCGGGGCGGTGTCCTCCAGATCCAGGGTGTCCACTTCGGTGGGGTCGCTCAGCCGGTAGGCGTCCACGTGGACCAGGTTCGGTCCGCCGACCAGGCTTGGGTGTATGCGCGAAAGCACGAAGGTTGGGGAGATGACCCCTTCGCGCACCTGCAGTCCTGCTCCCAGGCCCTGGGTGAGCGTGGTCTTGCCGGCACCCAGTTCCCCGGTGAGGATGACCAGGTCCCCGGCGTGCAGCTGCCGTCCGAGTTCTGCGCCGAGCGCTTGGGTGGCTTCCACGGTGGCAGGATGCAGGGTCAGCTGCTGGGCGTGCCCGTCCTGCTGATTGTGATGCTGCGGGGTGCTAGGCACCGGTGTCCTCTTCCTCGTCCAGGTAGGACTCGCCCCAGCTGCCTTCCAGGTAGATGCGCGGCACGCGCGGGGAGATCCGGGTGACGACCTCGTAGTTGATGGTTCCGGCGGCGTTGGCCCATTCGGTGACCGGTGCGGCGGATTCGCCGAACACCCGGGCGGTGGCGCCCAGGAAGTGTTCCGGGTCAATGTCCGGGCCCAGGTCCACCACGCACTGGTCCATGGCAATCCGCCCGCGCACCGGGTAGGTGATGCCGTGGATGTTCACCGGTGCGCCGGTGGCGATGCGCGGCAGGCCGTCGGCGTACCCGAGCGGGATCAACCCCAAATAGGTTTCCCCGGTGGTGCGGTAGTTCAGTCCGTAGGAGACGCCCTGGTCCTTCTGCACCTTCTTCACGTTGGCGACCCGGGTTTCCAGGGTCATGGCCGGACGCAGCCCGAAGTTGGAGGGTTCCTCGTCCTGGAAGGGGCTTAGCCCATACAGGCCCAAGCCGAGGCGGACCAGGTCGTGGTGGGAGTCCGGGCGGGAAAGGATGGCCGGGGTGTTGGCGATGTGCCGTACCTCCAGGTCGAATCCGGCCTGCTCCACCTGGGTGATGGCGGCGTCGAAGGCGGCCAGCTGCTCGTCGGTTTCGTGGCGCTGCGGTTCGTCGGCAACCGCCAGGTGGGAGAAGATCCCCACTACGCGCAGCAGTCCCTCGTTCTGGTAGGTCATGGCCTGTTCCAGCAGGGTGGGCAGGGTGTCAAGCATGGCGCCGTTGCGTCCCAGCCCGGTATCCAGCTTCAGGTGGATACGCGCGGGGGTTTCCATCTTGCGGGCCGCGGCGGCGATGTGCTCCAGTTCCCAGCCGGAGACGCCCAGGTCAATGTTGGCGTCGACCGCCTGGTCGAAGGGGGTGTCCGCGGTATGCAGCCAGGCCAGCAGGGGGGCGTCGATGCCCTTGGCCCGCAACGCCAGTGCCTCGGTGACGTGGGCGCAGCCGATCCAGCTGACCCCGGCTTCCAGTGCCGCCCGGGCGACCCGGTAGGCGCCGTGGCCGTAGCCGTCGGCTTTCACCACGGCCATGACCTTGGCCGGGGCCACCAGGTCGGTCACCTGGCGCACGTTGTTTCGGATTGCTGACAGGTCCACCAGGGCTCGGCGTTCCCACGGGGCACTCATGGGGTCGCCGCCGGGTGCCGCTTGCTGCTCTACCACTTCAAAGTTCACATCTGCTATCTTCGCACTTTTCGCTTCTCTGCGCGCGCGGCACCGGTTCGCTGGGACGTCACGCGCGCTAAGGCGGGGTGCATCTAGGCTGTGAACCGTGATGTACCCCGCAAGGTTGGCTGATGTGGGTGAGGGACTGGCCTTTAGCGCAGGGTGCGCAGTTCGTCGCGGATCTGTTCCAGCAGCGCCAGCTGCGGATCCGGCTCCTCTTCCTCTTCCTCCAGGCCGCGGTGACGCTTCAGGGCCTCGGTGGCCTTGGTCATCGGCAGCACGATCACGAAGTAGACGGCGGCGGCAATGAGCAGGAAGTTGACCAGGGCGGTGAGGAAGACACCCACCTGGATCAGGTTGCCGTTGATGTTGAACACCAGGAAGTCGTCAAAGCTCGGCGCACCGACCAGTGCGGAGATCAACGGCATCAACACACTGTCCACCAATGCGTTGACCACGGCGCCGAAAGCGGCACCAATCACGACGGCAACGGCGAGGTCGACAACGTTGCCCTGCATTATGAAATCGCGGAAACCCTTTAGCATGGATCGATCATATACATGGATAAACTCTGAAAGAGCTTGGTCTAGGAATATTTTCTAACGAATTTGTAGCCCATTGCCCGTATTTTGAGCGTACTCTCAGATTTTACGCAGCAGCATCCGTGTGACCGAGTGATCCCCGCTTTTACGCAGCACCAACTGCGCGCGCCCGCGCGTGGGCAGCACGTTCTCCTTCAGGTTCGGCTCGTTGATGCTCTTCCAGATGCGCCGGGCGGTGGCGCGGGCCTCGAAGTCACTGAGCTTGGAGTAGCGGTGGAAGTAGCTGGCCGGGTCCAGGAACGCACCGGAGCGCAGCTTCATGAAGCGGCTGATGTACCACTCCTCAATATCGCTGGTGCGCGCATCAACATAGACGGAGAAGTCAAAGAAGTCGCTGAGCGCGAGCCCCACGGTGCCATCCGAACGGGTGCGGGCCGGCTGCAGCACGTTCAGCCCCTCGACAATCAGCACCTGCGGCGAGCGCACCACGTTGCGCTCATCGGGCAGGATGTCGTAGGTCAGGTGCGAGTAGACCGGGGCGCTGACTTCCGGGGCGCCGGACTTCACGGCCGAGACAAAGCGCAGCAGCGCACGGCGGTCATAGGATTCGGGGAAGCCCTTGCGTTCCATCAGGCCCCGGCGTTCCAGCTCGGCGTTCGGGTAGAGGAACCCGTCGGTCGTGATCAGCTGCACGTCCGGGGTTTGCGGCCAACGCCGCAGCATCTCCTGCAGCACGCGCGCGGTGGTGGACTTGCCCACCGCCACCGAACCGGCCACCCCGATCACGAAGGGAGTTTGGCGGG
Organism: Glutamicibacter sp. BSL13; assembly: GCF_052928425.1. NCBI lineage: Bacteria > Bacillati > Actinomycetota > Actinomycetes > Micrococcales > Micrococcaceae > Glutamicibacter > Glutamicibacter sp. BSL13. The sequence goes on along the minus strand of NZ_JAVGCZ010000025.1, from coordinate 8,046 downwards.
TCTTCTCCCCCAAAAAGGTCGTTGTCGCCTGGTGGGTGGCCCCGGCGCCGGTGACATAGAGGTACAGCAGCCGGCTCAAGGGCAGATACACGTCGCGGACCTCACGCAGGTCCAGGCCGTCGCCCAGACCACGCAGCCGTTCAATGTCCTCCACATTCAGCGGCTGCTCCATTTTGTTGGACAACCGGGCCCAGGTTTGCCGGTCAAGTTCGACAAATGGGGAGATCGAGGTGTCCTGAAGCTGCGTTGGTTCCACGAGAGGAAATTGTGCCAACTTTTGACCTCACACCCAAACAGGAGACCGGCCCGTGACTCATAACACAGGTTTTTCTGGCGGGACGGTATCACATTTTCTATCTGCCGGGCGCCGTCAAAAGGTAGGCTTTCTGGCATGTGCGGAATTGTTGGATATGCAGGTACACCGACCGGAAACAACGGTCATGATGCGTTAGAGGTCCTCATCGAGGGCCTGCGCCGGTTGGAATACCGGGGCTACGACTCGGCAGGGGTTGCGGTCGTCGCCGACGGCGCCATCCATGCCCGGAAGAAGGCCGGCAAGCTGGCCAACTTGGAAAACGAAATCAGCGAGAACCCGCTGCCGGTCTCCCAGACCGGTATCGGCCACACCCGCTGGGCCACCCACGGCGGGCCCACCGACGTCAATGCGCACCCGCATCTGGCGGACAATGGCAACCTGGCCGTCATCCACAACGGCATCATCGAGAACTTCGCCGAAATCAAGGCCCAGCTGCTGGCCGAGGGCGTGCAGTTCCTGTCCGAGACCGACACCGAGGTTGCCGCGGCACTGCTGGGCAAGACCTACCGTGAGCTGGGCACCGGGGACCTGACCGAGGCGCTGCGCCAGACCGTGAACCACCTGGAGGGTGCCTTCACCCTGCTGGCCACCCACAAGGACCACCCGGGCGTCGTGGTGGCCGCCCGCCGCAACTCCCCGCTGGTGCTGGGCCTGGGCGAGGGCGAAAACTTCCTGGGCTCGGATGTCTCGGGATTCATTGACTTCACTCGCCGGGCGGTGGAACTGGGCCAGGACCAGATCGTAACCATCACCCCGGACACCCACCAGATCATCGGCTTTGACGGCGAGAGCGCCCAGGGTAAGGAATTCACGGTGGACTGGGATGCGGCCAGCGCCGAAAAGGGCGGCTTCCCCTCCTTCATGGAGAAGGAAATCTACGACCAGCCCGCCGCGGTGGCCGACACCCTGCTGGGTCGTTCGGACGCCGAGGGCCGGATGACCCTTGATGAGCTGCGCATTGACGCCGAGGAACTGGCCAACGTCACCAAGATCGTGGTGCTGGCCTGCGGCACCAGCGCCTACGCCGGGTCGGTGGCCAAGTACGCCATCGAGTCCTGGTGCCGGATCCCGGTGGAGGTCGAGCTCTCCCACGAGTTCCGCTACCGTGAGCCAATCGTGGATGCGAACACCCTGATCGTCTCCATCTCCCAGTCCGGGGAAACCATGGACACCCTGATGGCCGTTCGCTATGCCAAGGAGCAGGGCGCGAAGACCCTGTCCATCTGCAACACCAACGGGTCCACCATCCCGCGTGAATCCGATGCGGTGCTCTACACCCACGCCGGCCCGGAGATCGCGGTGGCCTCCACCAAGGCGTTCCTGGCCCAGATCACCGCCACCTACATCCTGGGCCTCTACCTGGCCCAGCTGCGCGGTAACCTGTTCAGCGGTCAGATCAAGGACATCATGGCCGACCTGGGCAAGATCCCGGCCAAGATCCAGGACATCCTGGACCGCTCGGATGCCATCCGCGAACTGGCCCGCTCCATGGCCGATGCCACCTCGGTGCTGTTCCTGGGCCGCCACGTCGGCTACCCGGTGGCCATGGAGGGCGCGCTGAAGCTGAAGGAAATCGCCTACATTCACGCCGAGGGCTTCGCCGCCGGCGAGCTGAAGCACGGCCCGATCGCGCTGATCGATGACGGCCAGCCGGTGTTCGTGGTGGTCCCCTCCCCGCGTGGGCGGGACTCGCTGCACTCCAAGGTTGTCTCGAACATCCAGGAAGTGCGCGCCCGCGGCGCCAAGACCTTGGTGTTGGCCGAGGAAGGCGATGAGGCGGTCAAGGCCTACGGTGAGTTCGTCTTCTACCTGCCCGAGACCCCGACCCTGCTGATGCCGCTGCTGGCCACCGTGCCGCTGCAGCTGTTCGCCTGCGAGTTGGCTACCGCCAAGGGCTATGACGTGGACCAGCCGCGCAACCTGGCCAAGTCGGTCACCGTCGAGTAAGCGGCCCCCTCTGGCAACGGCCGGGCACCACCTGCAGGTGGTGCCCGGCCGTTGTCTCGTTCACCCTGGGCACTACCGGCCCGACCGTTCTGATCCCCTAGGCTAGGAAGCATGATCGCAGGAATTGGCGTGGACATTGTCGATGTGCCACGTTTTGGACGCCAGCTGGAACGCACCCCCGCATTGGAAGGGCGCCTGTTCACCCCGGAAGAGCGCGGCCTGCCGTTGCGCTCGCTGGCGGCCCGCTTCGCCGCCAAGGAGGCCATTGCCAAGGCGCTGGGCGCCCCGGCGGGGATGAACTGGCAGGACTGCTCCATCATCAAGGACGCGGCCGGGGACCCGCAGGTGCACGTGACGGGCAGTGTGGCCACCGCCGCGGCGCTGCGCGGCATCCACTCCTGGCATCTGTCCCTGAGCCATGACGGGGACATGGCGGTGGCGATGGTGGTCGCCGAGCGCGCCTAGTGCCGCTACTATCCCATTGCTACCCCGCTACCCCGGCTGGGAGTTTACGACACGGGACGCCTCAAACCTCACCATGCCAAGCTACGGTGAGTATTCTGAATCTATGATCCCCGTCTTCAGTGTTGCGCAGGTCCGAACGGTTGAGAAGGCCGAAATTTCCCGGCGAGGCTCCGAGGAACTGATGAAGCAGGCGGCCGCCGCGGTCAGCGACGCGGCCGTGCGGCTGCTGCACGGCGAGCCGGGGAAGAACATTGTCGGGCTGATCGGCCCGGGCAACAACGGCGGGGACGGGCTCTACGCGCTGGCGAATCTGGCCCGCCAGGGACACAACGCGACCGCGGTGCTGCTCAGCGAGAAGTCCCACACCCCGGCGCTGGAGGAACTGCGCACCGCCGGGGGCACCATCACCACCGCCGCGGACGCGCCGCAGGCGGCCTCCGGTGCCGATCTGGTGATTGATGCCATTTACGGTCTGGGCTACCGCCCGGGCGCGAAGCTGCCCACCGTCCCGCGCGGCGTGCCCGTGTTGGCGGTGGACGTGCCCTCCGGGTTGGATGCTGCCACCGGTGTCGCGGATGACGCGGCGCTCCCCGCCGTCCGCACCGTGACGTTCGGAGCCCTGAAGGAGGGCCTGCTGACCGGTGACGGGCCGCTGCTGACCGGGGAACTGTCCCTGGTGACCCTCGACTTTGATTTTTCCGACCAGTCCCCCATGGCCTGGCTGGTGGACCCCGAGGCTGCCGGGCAGCTGCTGGATGAACACCGCAGCTGGCGGGACGCCGCCCGCCACAAGTACCAGCGCGGCGTGCTGGGCCTGATCGCCGGTTCCGACCGCTACCCGGGCGCCGCCCAGCTAACCGCCCGTGCCGCCCTGAATGCCGGGGTGGGGCTGCTGCGCAGCCACATGCCCGACAAGGTTCAGGCGTACATGGCGGCCAGCGCCCCCGAGGCGGTGCCGCTGGGCGACCAGGAGGTCGCCGAGGCGCTCTCCCAATCCCGGCGCCACCTGCATGGACGCGGGGCGAAGATTTCGGCGTGGGCGATTGGACCGGGCCTGGACCCCTCCGGCCAGCCGTCCGAGGTGATTGGCAAGGTCTTCAGCAGCCGCCAGCCGGCGGTCATCGATGCCAGCGGGCTGGAGATTGTCCCGGCCGGACCCAGTGAGCAGCCACGGGTGCTCACCCCGCACGCCAAGGAGCTGCGGATGCTGCTGCGCCGCGCCGGGATCACCGTCACCGCCCAGGACATTGCCGAGGAGCCGCAGAAGTGGACCCGGTGGGCGGCGCTGTCCTACAACGCGGTGGTGCTGCTGAAGGGGCCAACGAACTACATTGTGGAGCCCGGGGGCAAGACCCTGGTGGTCTGCCACACCAGCCCGAAGCTGGCGACTGCCGGCAGCGGGGATGTGCTCACCGGCATCCTGGGCACCCTGCTCAGCGACTCGTCGCTCACCGGCGTTCAGGGCACCGCACTGGTCAGCAACCAGCGGCTGCTGGAGCTCACGGCCTGCGCCGCGGTGATCCACGGCGAGGTGGGACGGGTGGCCGCCGAGGACTCCACGGTGTGCGCCACCCGGCTGATCGAGGTGCTGCCCCGGGTGATGGCCCGCTTCGGCTTCTAGCCCCCGCCAGGCGACCAAGGGCCCGGCCGCAGACCCACAGGAGCAGCGATCCTGTGGGTCTGGGGCCGGGCCCTTGAGGTTTTTACGGATGTCCGGCGGCTCTTTTTCTGCTGCCGGGCGCCGCCGTACCTAGTTGTTGGTGCCGGGAACGGGCACCACGGTCAGTGACTGGGTCTGCAGTTCGGGGCTGGCCACCTCGAAGCGCTCCCCCGGACCGGTGATGGTCCACCCGGCTTCCCGCCACAGGGCCCGGTCCAGCACGTTGCGCCCGTCAATCAACTGACGCTGGCGCACCACGGCGCCGAGCTGTTCGGGCTGCAGTTCACGGAATTCGGCCCATTCGGTCAGCAGCAGCACCGCATCGGCGTCCGCCGCGGCCTCCTTCCAGGAATCCACGTAGTGCAGGCGCGGGAAGCGTCGCCGGGCGTTGTCGTTGCCTTCCGGGTCATACACTGATACGTCCGCCCCGGAGTTGTAGAGCCGCACCGCGATGTCCAGGGCCGGCGAGTCACGCACGTCGTCACTGTCGGGCTTGAACGTCACCCCCAGCACGCACACGTGCTTGCCGGCCAGGTTGTAATCCAGCATGGCTTCGGCCAGCGCGACCACCCGGTCACGGCGGCGCAGGTTGATCTGGTCCACCTCGGCCAGGAACCCCATGGTCTGACTCAGCCCGAGCTCGGAGACACGGGCCTGCAGGGCACGGATGTCCTTGGGCAGGCAGCCGCCGCCAAAGCCCACCCCGGCGTTCAAAAAGCGCCGTCCGATCCGGGCGTCATGCCCGATGGCGTCGGCCAGGGTGCGGATGTCCCCGCCCACAGTTTCGGTGACCTCGGCGAAGGCGTTGATGAAGGAGATCTTGGTGGCCAGGAACGCGTTGGCAGCGACCTTGACCAGTTCACTGGTTTCCAGGTCGGTGACCACCTCGGGGGTGTCCTGGGCCAGGATGTCGGCATAGACCTCCCGCAGCCGGGCCAGGTCCTGTTCGTTCTGCACCCCGTAGACCAGCCGGTCCGGGCGCAGCGTGTCCTTGACGGCGAACCCCTCGCGCAGGAACTCGGGGTTCCAGGCCAGTGAGATGTCGCTGCCGGGTCTGGCGGCGGCCTTGATGCGTTCGCTCAGCCGGCGGGCGGTGCCCACCGGGACGGTGGACTTGCCCACGATCAGGGCGCGGCCGGTGACGTGTTCGAGCAGGCTGTCCACCGCGCCGTCCACGTAGCTCATGTCCGCGGACTGTGAGTCGGTGCGCTGTGGGGTGCCCACGGTGATGAAGTGGATGTCCGCCGCCGCAGCGACTTCGGCGTAGGAGTCGGTGAAGCGCAGCCGTCCGCCGGCCACGTGCTTCTGCAGCAGCTCGGGCAGCCCGGGTTCGTGGAAGGGCAGGATGCCGCGCGAGAGCGCGTCCAGCTTCTCCCGGTCCACGTCCAGGCCAATGACTTCAAAGCCCAGTTCTGCCATGCAGGCGGCATGGGTGGCACCCAGGTATCCGGTGCCGATGACACTCACGCGTAGACTCATGTTCTACCCCCATCAGTTGCTGCCCGCCGTTTGGGCGGGCCGGTGTTGGCCGCGTCGCTGTGAGTTTATGGCCCGCAGCATTCGGGCAGGGCGGGATGTTGCCCAACCAGCGGCAAACACTGGATAAATTCTCGTCCCGGACCCGGCACGGGCCGGATCCGGGACGCAGGTGTTACAACGGTGTGTTGGCGTTCCTAGAGCGCCAGGTGCTGCAGGACCGCGGCGGCCAGCAGTTCGGCTTCGCTGCGGGCCTGTTCCTGGCTTCCGGCCTCCACCATCACCCGTACCACCGGTTCGGTGCCCGAGGGGCGCAGCAGCACCCGGCCGGTGCTGCCCAGGCGTTCCTCGGAGACGGCGACCGCGGCCATGACCTCGGCGCTGTCGTGCACGGCGGCCTTGTCCACCCCGCGCACGTTGATCAGCACCTGCGGCAGCACCGTGAGCACCTGGGCCAGTTCCTTCAGGGACTTGCCCGAGGCCTTGACCCGGGCGGCCAGCTGCAGCCCGGTGAGCACCCCGTCACCGGTGGTGGCGTATTCGCTGAAGATCACGTGCCCGGACTGTTCCCCGCCCAGCGAGTAGCCTCCGGCGTTCATCTCCTCCAGCACGTAGCGATCCCCCACCCCGGTTTCCCGGATGGTGATCCCGTTGGCTTCCATGGCCAGTTTCAGGCCCAGGTTGCTCATGACGGTGGCGACCAGCACGTCATCCTTCAGCTTGCCCTGTTCCTTCAGGGCCAGGGCCATGATGGCCATGATCTGGTCCCCGTCGATGACGGTGCCTTCGTGGTCCACCGCCAGGCAGCGGTCCGCGTCCCCGTCGTGGGCGATGCCCAGGTCCGCGCCGTGCTCCACGACGGCGGCCTGCAGCTTCTCCAGGTGGGTGGAACCGTAGCCGTCATTGATGTTCACGCCATCGGGTTCGGCCCCGATGACCACGACCTCTGCGCCTGCGGCGTTGAACACCTCCGGGGAGCAGCCCGAGGCGGCGCCGTGGGCGCAGTCCAGCACCACTTTCAGTCCGTCCAGGCGGTTAGGCAGGGTCTGCAGCAGGTGGATGACGTAGCGGTCCTCAGCGTCGGCGAAACGCGAGACCCGACCCACCGCTCCCCCGGTGGGGCGCGGCGGCTCCATCTGCAGGCACGCCTCGATGGCGTCCTCCAGCGAGTCGTCCAGCTTCTTCCCGCCGCGGGCCAGGAACTTGATGCCGTTATCGGGCGCCGGGTTGTGGGAGGCGGAGATCATCACGCCAAAGTCGGCCCCGAGGTCGCCCACCAGGAATGCGGCGGCGGGGGTCGGCAGGGTGCCGGCGTCCTTCACGTCCACACCGGAGGCCGACAGGCCCGCTTCAATCGCAGCGGAGAGGAAGTCGCCGCTGATGCGCGGGTCCTTGGCCACTACGGCTACCGGGCGTCGGCCGTCTTCAGACTGGCTCAACCCCAGAACCACCGAGGCGGCTTGCGACAGACGCATCGCCAGCTCCGGTGTCAACAGTTCATTCGCTTTTCCACGGACCCCATCGGTCCCAAATAACCTTGCCATCGTCCACCATCATATGCCTTGAACGGGGCGAAAAAGCGCTGATTTGGGTGCTGGAACCCCATTCGTGAATGAAATTTGATGCTCCTCGCACCGCCCGGGCAGCGGTTTTTCACAATAGTGCTTGAAAAGGGATAAACCCCACTCCCGGAAGATCCCGGGAATGGGGTTTGTCCTGCGCAGGTACTGCTTAGCGCTTGGAGAACTGCGAGGCCTTGCGGGCCTTCTTCAGACCGGCCTTCTTGCGCTCGATGACGCGGGCGTCGCGAGTCAGGTAACCGGCCTTCTTCAGGGTCGGACGGTTGGCGTCGCGGTCGATCTCGTTCAGCGCGCGGGCGATGCCCAGGCGCAGTGCACCGGCCTGGCCGGAGGGGCCACCGCCGTGGATGCGGGCGAACACGTCGTAGGAACCTTCAAGGCCCAGGACCTTGAACGGCTCGTTGACATCCTGCTGGTGCAGCTTGTTCGGGAAGTAGGTTGCCAGGTCGCGACCGTTCAGGGTCCAGGTGCCGTTGCCCGGCACCAGGCGCACGCGGGCGATGGCCTGCTTGCGGCGTCCCACGGCTCCACCGGACACGGTCAGCGGCGCGCGCTCGACGTCGCCGCCGGCAGCTGCGGCCGGGGCCGACTCGGTGGTGTAG
>NZ_JAVGCZ010000024.1:0-41559 GCF_052928425.1 Glutamicibacter sp. BSL13 | reverse complement strand
GACCAAACCGGCGGCTGGCTGGGTGCCTGCCGGGCGCTCGTGGGCCAGCCGGAATCCCGGGCGGCGGCCTACCAGCTGATCAACGCCGCCCTGCTGCGCTGGCTGCGCCACCACCCGTACGCGGTCGGTCTGCGCCAGGCCGCGTTCCTTCCCGAAATCGAGGAATCGGTGCTGGAGGTCTTTTTCACCAATATTGCCCAGGGTGACGTCGGCCTGGAGGACCTGGTGGACAGCGGGCTGGTGCAGGGCGAGGGCCAGGGCGGCTGGATGATGCCCTCCCTGATTCGCCGGGCCCTGATGGAGCAGCAGCGGCTGATGTCCCCCGCCGCGGCAACGAGCCTGGAGCGGGCCGGGCTGGAGGCGGTGGCGGTGGCCCAGTCCGTGCAGAAGGCCGCCGAAACCGCCCTGCGCAACCGGCGCTGGGGCGCCCTGTCCGCCCTGTTGATGGACCGCTGGGTGGATTTGTTCGTCAGCAACCCCGCAGCGCTGCGCTCCATGCTGTCCAAGATGCCCGGGGTGCTCACCGACCAGGCCCACTACCTGTGGGTGGGGGCGCGGATCGTAGCGGCGGTGGGCACCGATCGGATGGTGCTGCCCTTCCCCACCGTGGCTCCGGACCCCGAACGCGACCAGAGCGCCCAGCGCCTGCAGATGCAAACCGCCCGACTCTACCAGCGGCCCACCGCCAGGGCGTTGTCCGTTGGCACCCTGCAGATCACCTACCTGCGTCTGACCGGCATGTACCAGCATTCGGCCGAGGCCGCACTGCGGCTGCGCAGCGCGATCCGGGCCGCCTTCAACGCCCGGCGCACCAGCCGCAAACTCATTTCCATCAGCGAACTGCATGCCGGCATTTCCCTGCAGCTCCAGGGCCTGGACGTGGAGGCCAAGTGGGCCTACCAGGCCGCGTTGAACGCCGGCCTGGAATCCGGCAAGGCCTTCCACATCTGTGACGCCAGCGGACGGCTGGCCCTGCTGTGTGCGATGCAGGGCGATTTCGCGGCCGCCGGGCACTGGGCGTCCTTGCACGCGGAGCAGCTGCAGCAGGTGGGTTGGGGCAAACCGATGGTGGCCCGCGGTGTCATCCTGGCTCGGGCCTGGCAGGCCATGCTGGAAGTGGATCTTCCGGAGCTTCGGTCCCAGTTGCGCCAGCTGCCCGATGAGCCGGACAGCGACGAGTTTTGGGCGGTGCACGCGCTGCTGCTAAGTTTCCACCTGGTGTTCACCCAGCAATCTGGCGGCGCAGCAAGCCTGCTGGAGCGGTTGAACGCCGAACGGGTCCACGCCCGCGCCCTGCTGAGCCGGGAACTGTTGGCGGTGGCGTCCCAGCTGGTTGCCCTGGCCCGCTCCTCCGGCTGCGGCGCCGGTTCGCCCCGTGCGAAGGCGGCCGCCGAATTCCGGGCGCTGGGCTGCCTGCGTGCCAACCGGCCCGATGAGGCGCTGGCACTTTTGGAGCTGGCGGCGGACAAGCCCCCGTCCCAGCAGTGGCCTCAGCTGGCCGGCCTGCTGGAACTGGCGGCCCGCAACCCGGAAGAACCGGGTGCCGAGGACCTGGAACGGGTCAGGCAGCTGAGCGCCGAGGGTGCTGCGCTGCCGTTGGCGCTGCTGGCCACCGCCCCGGGGTGGGGCGCAATCCCCCGGCTGTTGTCCCTGGACGAGGCCCAAGCACGCCGGCTGGAGCTCATTGGCCGCACCCTGCCCGCGCTCCAGCCCCGCCCGGTGCTGACCGAACGCGAACTGGAGCTGCTGCAGCTGCTACGCACGGGGTTGTCCCGGCGGCAGATGGCCGAGGTGACGTTCCGTTCCCCCAACACCATCAAGACCCAGTTGCGCGGCCTGTACAAAAAGCTGGGGGCCACCGATGCCGCCGCAGCCTTGGACCGGGCGCGCAAGGCCGGGCTGTAGCCGGGATCACGGGGCGTCCCCTCGCCGACAAGTTATCCACAGAACTGTGGACAACGTGGGCTTTTTTGACTCCGGCCGTTGTTAAACCCACGGCGATCGATGCCCGTGATCCCGGGCTTCCCGGGCCCGCCTGGTTCGCTGATTTCTGCGGGATCTCGCGCTTTTGCGCCAAGCGCACCAAAGTTCTGCACATCTCCTCCCGGCGTTGCGCACAGAGTTATACCCATTTTCCACAGGAGCTGTGGATAATGACATGTTTTTCACAGGGCAGACCGTCTGCCGCTAGGATTCCCTTGGCGTCGCCACGCCTTTCCCGCCTTCGGACCCGATCGGAGACCCCATGTCAACGCTGGCCGAGCTCACCCCGCTGCAACGCCAATCGGTGTGGCGAACCCTGCGCTCCCCACGCCTGCTGAAGACCGAGCTGCTGGCCGGGCTGGTGGTCTCCCTGGCGCTGATTCCGGAGGTAATCGCCTTCTCGATCATTGCCGGGGTGGATCCGCGCATCGGGATCTTTGCCTCATTCACCATGTCCGTGGTCATTGCGTTCACCGGTGGACGCCCGGCCATGATTTCGGCGGCCGCCGGAGCCGTCGCCCTGGTGGTCGCACCGCTGGTGCGCAGCCATGGGGTGGAGTATCTGTTTGCCACGGTGATCCTGGCCGGGGTGATCCAGGTGCTGTTGGCCGTGGCAGGGGTGGCGAAACTGATGCGTTTCATTCCCCGTCAGGTGATGGTCGGCTTCGTCAACGCGCTGGCCATACTGATCTTCCTCTCCCAGATGCCGGAACTGCAGGCCGTCCCGTGGGCCGTCTACCCGCTGGTGGCCTTGGGACTGGCGGTGGTCTACTTCTTGCCCAAGCTCACTTCCGCCATCCCGGCCCCGCTGGTGGCAATCGTGCTGCTGACCGCGATCACCGTCCTCGCCAGGATCACCGTGCCCACGGTGGGTGACAAGGGCGAGCTGCCCGAGTCACTTCCGTTTTTCCTCATCCCGGACGTGCCGCTGAATCTGCAGACGCTCAAGATCATCTTCCCCTACGCGCTGGCGGTGGCGTTTGTGGGGCTACTTGAATCCCTGCTGACCGCAAAGCTGGTGGATGACATCACCGACACCCCCTCGGACAAGACCCGCGAGTCCTGGGGGCAGGGCGTCGCGAACATCGTGACCGGGTTCTTCGGCGGGATCTGCGGCTGCGCGATGATCGGGCAGACCATGATCGGGGTGAAGGCCTCTGGGGGCCGCACCCGGATCTCGACCATGTTCGCCGGGGTGTTCATGCTGCTGCTCACCGTCCTGTTCGGGGACGTGGTGGCCCAGATCCCGATGGCGGCACTGGTGGCGGTGATGATCTTCGTGTCCCTGACCACGTTCAACTGGCACAGCATCCGTCCGGCCACGCTCAAGGCCATGCCCAAGAGCGAGACCGCGGTGATGCTGGTGACCGTGGCGTTCACGGTGGCGACCAACAACCTGGCCATTGGCGTGGGGCTGGGAGTGCTCACCGCGATGGTGCTTTTCGCCAACCGGGTCGCCCACTTCGTCACCGTCAAGCGCAGCGTTACCGGGGACACCGAGGGACAGGTGGCGATCTACACGGTGGACGGCGAACTGTTCTTCGCCTCCTCCAATGACCTGTACACCCAGTTCAACTACGCTCAGGATCCCGGACGCATCATCATCGACATGTCAGGATCCCACCTGTGGGACGCCTCGACCATCGCGGCCCTGGACTCGGTGACGGACAAGTATGAAAGCTACGGAAAGCAGGTTCAGGTGCACGGCCTCAACGAGGCCAGCCGAGCCATGCGCGAGCGGCTGCGCGGCAAGCTGCGGGACTAGGAGCAAACCGCATTGGCTACGCTCTACTACCGATCGCGCTATCGTTAACTATCCATCCTCCGGTCCGAGACCTGAGGCTCCCGCGGGGAGAAAACTCGGCTCCCGCCTTGATCCCGAACAGAAGACCTTGCGGAACCACGCTGCAAACATGCTGCGCGGCATGGGGTTTGATGATCACAAGTGGTCGAAGATCACTCCCGTGCCATCTGGGGAGGCCGCCAACTGTCCACACCGTCGATAGGATTAAGTAATGTCCATCGCACAATCCGCACTCGTCGCGCGCCGGCTACTGAGTGAGAGTCCGGCGTGGTCAATGCTGCGCGCCGACAACGCGGCGGTGGCCTTTGCTGTGTTGAACACCAGGTTCTCCAGACAGCGTCGGCAAATCCCGGCAGCAGAATTCATCGAAGCCGTCGATGCCGACCTGGATGAACTGCGTGATCGCGGAATCGAACTTCCACAGACTGCACTGGCTTACTGCCGTTCCTGGTTGGCAGAAGGCTTCCTGGTGCGCCGCCCAGGTGAAACGCGGGAAGAACTCTATGAACTGAGTGAAGGGGCCCTTACTGCCCTGCGTTTTATCGAGAACTTGGCCGCTCCGCGTACTTCGGTGACGGAGTCACGCCTTGCAACCATTGTGCAGCGAGTGCGGACGTTGAGAGTGGAGACCGATCCGGATGTCTCACGCAGAATCGCTGCCCTGCAAGCCGAACGGGACCGAATTGATGCCAGGATCGCCGCACTCACCAATGGGCAGGAAACCGAGCTTGACGAACAGCGCTCGTTGGATGCTGCCGTTGACATCCTCTCGCTGGCCAGCCAGCTGCCCGAGGACTTCGCCCGGGTGCGCGCCGAGCTGGAATCAATCAACCGCTCACTGCGCGCCCAGCTGATCGAGGAGCCTGCATCACGCGGCAGTGTCCTAGATGAGATCTTCCGCGGAGTCGACCTGCTGGCTGCTTCTGACGCAGGCCGGTCCTTCGCGGCCTTTCACTCGTTACTGCTGGATCCGGAGCGGACGGTATCGGTGGACGACGATATTGATGAATTGCTCGCCCGTCCCTTTGCCTCCAAGCTCAGCGAAACCCAGCGTGTTGGGCTGCGGGATCTATTGCCGGGGATGCAGGACTCGGGTGCCGAAATCAGCGCGGTAATGACCGCCTTGGGACGCAGCCTGCGCCGGTTCGTCCAATCCGAGGAACTGGCCGAGGATCGTGCCGTACACCAGCAGCTGCGCAGCGCCATGGCGCAGGCGATGTCGGTCTCGGACGTGATCAAGCCATTCACCAAGCTGGACCTTCAGCTGCCGTTGACAGGCCTACCTGTTGCCTCTCCCAGCGCCATGAGGCTGCACAATCCTGCTGACTCACAAACTGCTGAACCACTGCAGATTCACGAGTCAGGCCTGGCAGACCTGCATGCGTTGCGTGAAACTGTGCGCGCCTCCGAGATCGACTTTGCCGAATTAACCGGCAACATCAACGATGTGCTGGCGACTCGAGGAGCAGCAACCATTGGTGAGGTGCTTGCTCACCATCCCGCGACCCAGGGCATCGCCAGTGTCATCGGCCTGCTGGTATTGGCCGAGGCCCACGCCCATCCCGCAGGGGCAGACCCCGAAGCCGTGCAATGGATCAGCGCTGAAGTCACCCGGCACGCCACTGTTCCCCGTTTTCTGTTCCAGGAGAGCATCAAATGAGCCAAGCAACCACCCCCACCTTGACGCCCGGTTTCGAGGACAGCCGAAACCGCGACGCTCGCCTGTGGAGTGAAGATACCGGCGAACTGGCGGCAGCCTCGCGCAAAGTATTGGTCCAGCTGGTCAAGGGGCCCTACGTATCGGCCGAACGCCACGCCGAAGCCTGGAAAGTGCTGCTAACTGACACCGCCGCGATTCGTTCCCGGTTAGCGGACCTGTTCTTAGATCTGATTTTGGACGAGACCCAGGGGGTAGCTTTCGTCCGTAACGCCCCGACGGAGAACAACGACGTCCCACAAGTGGTGCGCACCATGGCACTGACCTTCATGGATACTGCCATGTTGCTGTTCTTGCGTCGTGAACTATTGCGCGGTTCGGGCGCGCAACGCGTGTTTGTTGGACGGGATGAGGTCTTTGAACATCTGACCAGCTACCGCCCCTCCGATTCCACCGACGAGGCTGGTTTCCAAAAACGGATCAACGCCGCATGGACGAAAATGGTCAAACACAATCTTCTGCTACCGGTTGGCTTGGACGAACGGTTCGAAGTCTCCCCAATCTTGCGCCTGGTCTTTTCCCCAGAGCAGATACGAACAGTGGAGAACGAGTACATGCGCCTGGCCGGCAATCAGGTGTCCCTGGCGACTGCCGATGGTTACCCCGAAAACAGTGACGGCGAGGAGGAGCGGTGAGCAGCAACATGCACCCTGGACAGTGGCGCCTGGAACGCATCGAAGTAGTGAATTGGGGAACTTTTTCCGGGCTGCACACCGTGGATGTGCCACGCAAGGGTTTCCTGCTCACCGGTGAATCCGGTTCCGGGAAATCCTCACTTGTCGATGCGGTTAGCGCGGTGCTCACCCCACGGGGTAAGACGCGGTTCAACGCCGCCGCCGCTGACAGCAGCGTGCGCAGCTCAGACCGTTCGGTACTCACCTACGTGCGCGGCGCCTGGCGACGTAGTGCCGATGCAGACACCGGGGAAATCACAAGCCAATACCTGCGGCCCAAGGCTACGTGGTCCGGTATCCTGCTGCGCTACGGCAACGGCGAAGGGCGCATCCAAAGCCTGGTGAAGCTGTTCCACATCAAGGCCGGGGAGAATAGCTCTGCCGAGGTCAAAGACGTTTCGATTCTTTCTCCCGACGAGCTCGGCCTCGCCGAATTGGAGCCCTATGCTTCCAATGGATTGAAGACGCGCGAACTGAAAGCCGCGCTACCCAAGGCCAGCGTGGATAATGAGCACTCGCGGTTTGCTCGGCGCATCGCACGCAGTCTGGGGCTGTCGGGCGAGCGCGCCGCACTGTTGCTGCATAAGACCCAGTCTGCCAAGAATCTGGGGTCTCTCGATGAGCTATTCCGCAAGTTCATGCTGGACGAGCCGGAGACGTTCGCCCGGGCCGATGCAGCGGTAGACCAGTTCACCGAGCTGAATGCGGCGCACGAGACGGTGCTGCGGGCCCGGCGACAGGTGGAACACTTGGCCCCGCTGCGCGACCAGAACCGTGATTTCGAGGACACCTCCACCCAAGCCGAACGGGTAGGCTCCCTGCTAGAGCACTTGGAGGGCTTCACTCACCATCGGCGGAGGGAACTGATGGTTTCCGCCATCGCAGAAACCCAAGCATCCCATGACACCCGGCGCCGGGAATTGCAAGTGGCCACCGAAGCTTTGGAGGCCTGCGCCGCACAGACCCAGGGCCGCCGGGCCATGGTAGAGAAGCGCGGCGGACAGCAACTTGCCCTGCTTGAGGAACGCATGGAAACGGCGGAAGCCAATGGGCAACGCGTTCTGGCTGAGCGCGCCGAAGTCGAGCGCAAGCTGGGCAGTGTTCAGTTAGCCCTACCCGCCGATGCCGAACAATACGCGGAGCTGGCCCGCGAATGCGAACGGATGCTGGCTGACGGAGGCAGGGAAACTCAGCAACTCGAGCAGGAACTCACCCAGATCAGTTCCCAACGCATCACGGCCGACGCAGCACTGGCCGACATTGACCGGGACCTGGATGCGTTGCGCAAGAACCGCTCCAACCTGCCGCGTGAGCTACTCGAAGCCCGGCGGTTGATCTGCCAGGACACAGGACTGGCATCCGCCACCCTGCGTTTTGCCGGTGAGCTGATGCAGGTCCGTTCGGATTTTACGGACTGGTCCGGCGCCGTTGAACGGGTGCTGCGTCCGCTGGCCCTGGTGATGCTGGTACCGGCGGTGCACGCGGCTGTCGTGGCCCGAGCAGTGAATGCCCGCCACCTGGGTGCTTCGCTGCGCTATGAGACGATTGGCCGCAATATTCCTGCGCCCAAGCGCACCACTGCGGCCAATTCCCTGGTCCATCGCGTCGAAGTCGCTGATTCCCCGATGCGGGGCTGGCTCCTGTCACGTTTGGCCGACCGCTTCGACTACAGTTGCGTGTCTGATGTGGACAGTCTTCAGGAGGTTCCCCGCGGCGTGACCCTCGCGGGGCAGGTTAAGCGTGGACCGAATTCCTTCGAGAAGAACGACCGCCACCGTGTCGATGACCGCCGACACTGGGTGCTCGGCTTTGACATAGACTCAAAACTCGAGCAACTCCAAGTGGACCGCCGACAGGCCGTTCGCTTTCAACAAGAGTCCGCTAAATTGGAACAGCGAGCCCGGGAAGCGGTGAACCTGCGACTAGCGCGCAGCTATGTTGCCGAGGATGTTGTTCGCTGCACCTGGGACTCCATCGATGTCGTCCGGGCGCAGCGACAAATCGCCGATATAGAATCCGCACGCGCCACGCTGCTAGCCAATGACGGCGATTTGCGTGCTGCCCAGCTTGAACTGAAAAAGGCGCAGGAGCAGGAGGCTGCGGCCCACGCAACCTACGCCGCCGCACAACGTGCAGAAATGAGGGCTCAAACCCATCATGAGGCACTGCTGGCAAGCCTGGCGCGGCTTGACGGGCAACCCGCCCCAGCGGTCCCCTCCGAGATTGCAGCGCAGTTGGCCAGCGAATTCGACAAGGTGAGAACACAGCGTACTACCACGCACGAATCGATCGAGGCTGATGCCCGACGTGCACAGTCCACCCTGTCTATGCGGAAAGAGGAACTTCGTTCCCGGATGGTCGACCTTCACCAGCGGATGGGGAAGATCATCTCCGCCTTCAAACTCTCTTGGCCAGAATCGGCGCAGGACCTAGGTGACTCAGTAGAGGACCGCACCGGGTATCTGCAGGTGCTTTCTGGGCTGGAGGCCGATCGCCTGCCGGAATTCGAAGACCGTTTCTTTGAAATGCTGCGCACCCAAACCCAGCAGAATATTGCCCAGCTGCGCGAGCTGATCCAGCGCGCGACCCGCGAAATTCGCCGCCGGATTGAACCGATCAACTCCTCGCTGCTGCGCAGCTGCTATTCATCCGGGCGTTACCTGCAAATCAGGGTGGAGGACGCCCGCCCTGCCATGGCCGCTGACTTCCTCCGTGATCTAAATACGGTCACCACTGGCGCTTTGGCCCCGGAAGAAGATCGGGCCCATGCCGAGGAACGATTCATGGTGCTGGCCCGCC
Organism: Glutamicibacter sp. BSL13; assembly: GCF_052928425.1. Lineage (NCBI taxonomy): Bacteria > Bacillati > Actinomycetota > Actinomycetes > Micrococcales > Micrococcaceae > Glutamicibacter > Glutamicibacter sp. BSL13. The sequence continues at coordinate 32,582 of NZ_JAVGCZ010000024.1, read as the reverse complement.
TCATGACCCAGCTAGGTTCATCGGAAGCCGCACACCGTTCCTGGAGACTGCAGGTGCTGGACGTGCGAAACCACGTACGTTTTACCGCGATTGAAGTCGATTCCGAGCGCAATGTCGTGGACGTCTACGACTCGGGTGCCGGACGTTCAGGTGGACAAAAGCAGAAACTAGTGGTGTTCTGCCTAGCCGCTGCGTTGCGCTACCAACTAGCGGGGGAAGCCACGCTGCCCTCCTATGCTTCGATTGTCATGGATGAGGCCTTCGACAAGGCGGACACGAATTTCACCAAGACCGCCATGGACATCTTCACTGAATTCGGTTTCCACATGATCCTGGCGACACCGATGAAGCTGCTGCGTACCTTGGAGGACTACGTCGGCGGCGTCGCATTGGTCAGTTGCGAGGAATCAAGGTCCTCACACATTGCCCAGGTGCCGTTCGAGCCTACGTCCCAAGAGATGGACGAACTGCGCGTTGCCGAAAGCTCTCACGACAACCAGGCCAAAGATCGCCCGGCCACAGAGGTCCTCTTCTAGACCGTGGAGGTTAAACGGTGATTAGCGTAGCGAACGCCAAGGAACGCCTGGGCAAGGTCTATGCCCGTAAGAGCGCAGCATGGGCGATTCACCCCTTCGATTCAAGTACACCGGTCACTCTTGGGCTCAAGTCCCCTACCGACCGCCAAGCGGTAGCGCAGATGTCAGCCGTGGCGGACTGGCTGGTCGAATGGTCCCAGATTGAAGTGCAGGGCGTAGAAATAGTGTGGGAAAGCCGGCGCTGGCCCAACTCCGGAACGCAGCAAGTACCGGTGAAGCTGACGGCCGGCACCCCTGCGGCAGTGGCAGCGTTTGTGGGTCGCGGCACGCACTGGCGCCTACGCCATAAGCGGGCGCAAAAGCTACTGGAGTTGGGTCAGCGAACCAAAGCCGACCCCCCTGAGCTGCGCGATGCCGTGGTCAAGGTTCTGGCTAAGGTCGATTCCTTGTCTGGTTCCGACTTCGAGCGCATTTTCGACGTGCTCGACTGGCTCAACAATCATCCGGCGTCCGGGCTCTACCCGCGGCAGCTTCCGGTGGCAGGCATCGATTCAAAATGGCTGGAACGCCACGCCACCATCGTTCGTCCCCTTCACCTCGCCCTGGGCGGCGCTGCCGGAATGGGGCTGGCGACCCCACCAAAAATGTATCGTGTGAAGTTTCTGGACGCCGCACTTGCCCCTGGTGGTCTCGGGGATTTGGCAGCTCCCCTCACCTCACTCGCCCAGCTGCAGCTGGCCCCCTTGTGCGTGTTAATCGTCGAGAATCTTCAGACGTTGCTCTCCCTGCCGCCGCTGCGCGGGGTGGTTGCCCTGCACGGCGGCGGCTATGACGTGCAGTGGTGTGCGCAGCTGCCTTGGGTGCGTACCACCGACGTCCTGTATTGGGGCGATCTGGACGCCGATGGGTTAAGCATCCTTAGCGCCTTGCGAGGTGTCCTGCCAGGGACGCGCTCGGTCATGATGGAACGGAATACGCTGGAGCAGTTCAGCGACTTCGCGGTGCCTGATCCCAATGGCCAGCCCAAGAGCAAGCCGGGGTGGTTGGAGCCAGCCGAAGCCGAGGCTTATGAGCAGCTACGCAAGTTAGGTGGGATGCGCCTGGAGCAGGAGCGCATCCTGTGGGCCTATGCATTGGCCGAACTATTGCGCTCGTTGCCCTCCGACACCCCTTTGTAGTGACGTTTAGGCCGAAAGCCGCCTCCGAAGTGTGACGTCGACTTCCTTCGCGTCAAATTCATTGGGATCGAGCGTTTCACCTGGTTCCAACGCCAACATGTGGCAAACGTGTTCATAGTCGGGGTGTGAAGGATTGTTCATGACGTCCAACGCGTGGTACCAACCCGGAAGGCCACCAATGTCATCGACCGGTGCACGCATGCGCCCTGCCGTGCACTGAACCGCCTGGCCCTCGGAGGAGTCCAGGATTTTTTCCAGTACGATTTCGTGACGCCAACAATCACCGAAGTCGTACTCGTAGAAGAACCGATCTTTGGGCTGGCACAGCAGCTGTCCTACACTATACTCATACTCGTCGTGTGCCCGTTCAAGTCCCATCGCGGGGTCGGAGAACTGCGTCCGGCCCAACCGTTTCGAAGGTTCTTCCGGCATTTCGAAGGCGTGCAAGTGCGAACCTTCCCACCCGAAGACGAGCTGCAGCGCGATGTGCAGATCGGCCAAGGAGGCCGAGGATGGCAGCAAGAGGCGGCGCCAGATCGGCGGTTGCGCGTACTGAAGGTCGACACGCAGCTGAAGCACCTTATCCCCTGGGATGCCATCACCCAGTTCGAGTTTGTCTGGACGTGCTGTATGAGAGGCGCCTTCGCCGGATTGTCTCGAGCCACCGCTAGGAGACAAGAAGCTCCCAAAGATTTCCCGCAGCTCGGCATCTCCCATGCCAGGAAGAATGCGAGTTCCCCTATTGGCCTTTTTCTGCGTGGAAGGCTTCTTACGTCGTCTACTCTTCGGCATTTACGCTCCTCCGCTATGTCGCCCTGCCAAAAACAAATTGATGAGAAGTGGCTACCGGTTTAAGTCGTGCACGATCACCATAATTGGAATACGTGCCCAATGGATGAAACCGGGACCTACAGGTCTAGAGTACCGGCCGCGTCTTGGCGCAGCTGGTTCTTGCGGATCTTGCCGGTGACGGTGGTGGGGAACTCCTTCAGCACCATCAGGTGCTCGGGCACCTTGTAGTGGGCGAGCTTCCCGCGGGCGAACTCGCGTACGTCGGCCAGATCCAGCGGGGCGCGGCCGGCCTTCATCCGCACGCAGGCGCACACCACCTCCCCGTATTTTTCATCGGGCACCCCAATCACCGAGACGTCCTCGATGTCCGGGTGGCGGAAGTAGAAGTCCTCGATTTCCCGCGGGTAGATGTTCTCCCCGCCGCGAATGATCATGTCCTTGATGCGCCCAACGATGGTGCAGTAGCCGTCCTCGCGCATCACCGCCAGGTCCCCGGTGTGCATCCAGCCGTCCTCGTCGATGGCCTCACGGGTCTTTTCCTCATCGTTCCAGTACCCGAGCATGACCGAGTAGCCGCGGGTGCAGTACTCCCCGGGCTCACCGCGCTGCACGGTCTGCCCGGTGGCCGGGTCGATGATCTTGATTTCCAGGTGCGGGTGCACGCGGCCGATGGTGGCGGTGCGCCGCTCCACATCGTCATCGTCGCGCGTTTGGCAGGAGACCGGGCTGGTTTCGGTCATCCCATAGGCGATGGAGATCCCCTCCATGTGCATGTCCTGGATGCTGCGGCGCATGACCTCCACCGGGCAGACCGAACCGGCCATGATCCCGGTGCGCAGGGTGCCCAGGTCGTAGTCGCCAAAGCTGGGGTGGTTCTGCATGGCGATGAACATGGTGGGCACCCCGTAGACTCCGGTGCACCGCTCCTGCGCGATGGCGCGCAGGGTGGCTTCGGGTTCGAAGCTGGGGGCGGGGATGACCATGGTGGTGCCATGCGTGGTGCACCCCAGGTTGCCCATCACCATTCCGAAGCAGTGGTAGAAGGGAACCGGGATGCATAGCCGGTCCTCGGGGCCGAGGCGGATCATCTCGGTGACGAAGTACCCGTTGTTCAGGATGTTGCGGTGGCTGAGGGTCGCGCCCTTGGGGTAGCCGGTGGTGCCCGAGGTGTACTGGATGTTGATCGGCTCCTCCGGGGTGGTGCCGGCCAGATGGCGGTCCACCTCGGCCTGCGGGATCTGTCCACCCGCCTCCAGCAGTTGCGCCCAGTCATCGGTATCCAGGTAGATCACCCGCTCCAGGTCGGGCGTGTCCACCATGGATCGCTCGATCATCTCCCGGTAGTTGCTGCTCTTGAACTCGGAGACCGCCACGAGCATGCGCATCCCGCTGTGGTTCACCGCGTAGGCGTACTCGTGGGTGCGGTAAGCGGGATTCACGTTGACCAGGATGACCCCGAGCTTGGCGGTGGCGTACTGCACCAGTGTCCATTCGGCGCAATTCGGCGCCCAGATGCCCAGGCGGTCCCCCTTGTTGATGCCGGCGGCCAGCAGTCCGCGGGCCAGCAGGTTTACATCCCGGTCCAGTTCCGACCAGGTCCAGCGCCGGCCCGAAGCCACCTCCACCAGCGCCTCGCGCTGGGAGTAGCGGGCCACCGTGTCCTGCAGTGATCCGCCGATGGTGTCCTGCAGCAGCGCTGGCTCTGTCTCACCCTTCGCATAGGATTTCATGCCCCGACTCCCCCGACTCGAAGCTCCTGCACCATGGCGGTGGAATTCGCTGTTTGCGGCGTGCGCGCCCGTGCCTGCTGGTTCATGTTTTCTCCATGCTTCTCAGGTGGCGTGATGACTGGGTTCCGCGCCGAGAGCACCGGGGTTCGGATTATCCCGGACGTGTCGCGGGTCACAATCTTTACAATAGCCGCACACCCGGTTCAAGCCAACTAACCGAGTTTCCTCGTCGGGTCGGGCATCAGCCGGGACGCTTGGCCTCGTACATGGACCGGTCCGCCCGCAGCACGAGGGTTCCCAGGTTGTCCTCCGGCCCGGCCTGCGCCACCCCGAAGGACCAAGATGCCCGGGAGGTCTCCTGCATCCGACGCATCAGCCCCTGCGCCTGTGGTGCGGTGGTGTCCGGGAAGAGCAGCACGAATTCATCGCCGCCAAGCCGGAAGATCAGATCCGTTCTGCGCGCCGCATCCTGCCAGTGCCGGACCAGCTCCTGCAGGATCCTGTCCCCCGCCCCGTGGCCCTGGGTGTCATTGATGGTCTTGAATCCACCCAGGTCGACCACCGCCACGCTCAAGGGCTCTCCGCGCTTGCGCGGACGCAGCATCACCTGCTCCCCATAAACGGTCAGTGCCCGCCGATTGAGTGCCCCGGTGAGCTCATCAACCTCGGTCTGCTCGCGGAACCGGTCCCGCACAAACGAGCCCACGCCGGTGCCCAGAACGGTGAAGAACATCAGGGCAGCGCTGTTCAAGATCCCCTGGCTGTGTTCGGTGCCAGCAGCCGGGCCGATGAGCACACCGTGGGAATGGTGAATAGCAGCGCCGGGTAGATCGTGCACCGCGCCAGCCAGGGCGGGAAAATCCACGAAAGGTAGAGCGCCAGCAGCGGGAACTGCTGCAGGCGGAAGACCACTTGTTCGTGGTTTCGGGTGAACGCCACAAAGTAGATGAACGCGGCGACCTCGGCCAGCGCACCCACGTACATGATCCAGGACGCCAGCTTGTCCCCGGCGCGGTAAATCGCGCCCAGGATGGCGGCGCAGCCCAGACAATACAGGATGTTGAAACCCTGCAGCACCGGGCTGCGCACCGGAAGAAAAAGCGCAATGAGATAAAAGACCAGCATGAACAGGGCCACCAGCGCGGTGACCATGACGTGCATCTGGGTCAAGGTGCGAAACGGCGCGGGCACAACGTTCTGCCACCACGCCATGGGGGTGTGCTCCCGCCGGTCAGCCGGCATGCGCCCCGCCCCGGGGGCAGAAACTGGGAAAACGCCGCAGAGCGACCCACGTCGTGGTTTCGCCTTCTGGGGCACTGTAAAATCTGCTTCGGGCCCCGGCCCCGCGCCCTGCAGCCACCGTCATCACTTCCCGCCGACCAACCCTTCGCCTATCGTCATTCCGCGCTCAAAGGTATCCCTTGAAATTCGTTTTCCAACCGCTCATCGACGTAGGCTCCTCTTCCCTGCTGGGTTTCGAAGCCCTGACCCGCTTCGCCGACGCGCTTGGCCCCGCACAGCACTTCCAGGCCGCCCGGGATGAGGGTCGGCTGGTCGAGTTGGAGCTGCGCGCCATCCAGGGCATCCTGGAGGCCAGCGCCCTGCTGCCCACCGGCGTGCTGGTGACCCTGAACGCCTCGGGGTTGACGATCGAATCCTTCGCCGGCTCCAGTCTACGGCTCGACCCCCGGCTGGTGTGGGGTCTGGAACTCAATGAGCAAAGCGATCCGGCAGTATGCGCCCGGGCCCGGCAGCTGGCCGACGCCATGGGCTGCCTACTGCTCATTGATGACGCTGGGGTCGCCCACGCCACCCGTGAGCGGATTGTGCAGCTGCACCCGGACATCGTGAAGCTGGACCGCACCATGATCACCGGCTATGAGCAGGACCCGCGGATCCGAACGCTGGTTGATTCGCTGTTGCAGGCTGCCAATTCGATCGGGGCCAAGACGCTGGCCGAGGGCGTGGAAACCATCGGGCAGCTGCAGCTGGTGGAGCGACTGGGGTTCGACTATGCCCAGGGGTTCCACTTCAGCCCCGGGCGGCCGGGCGAGGAGATCGGGGCAATGCTGCAGGATCTGGACCGGCGCCTCGGGATTGGTATTCCGGCCCCCTGACCGGCGTTCGCACTCTTGGAGCGCGAGAACCGGATCACCGACAGTATCCTTAGCAGTCCCAGCACCGGGTAGATCGCCGCGAGGCTGCCCACGAACGCGGCCGGCACCGAACGCCAGCGCGAATGCAAGGTGCTTTCGGGCAGCAACAGTCCCCGCGTCCCGGGGACGGCGAGCGCGGCAATAGTACTGCATTCCCATTACTGCCCGGCCGGCGCTCCACGTGCGTGCCGGTGGCCACGTTCTTCTGGGAGGCCCAACCCACCAGCACGACACCCGGGGGCCAGCAAACGGATTATCGGTAGTGCGGCCAGGGGAAAAATTTGGCAAATCCCCACCGCCAAAAACGGTGACAACCGGGGGTTGAGTCCGTATTGTTTTCAGTACGCTTTTTCGCGCCGCCCCAGTAGCCGAAGGTCGGAAATGTCCGAGCCATCCCCACCCACCAGTACCCCACCACCGGATCCCCAGGTGCTCCGGGAACCGGAACGCGCGATGCGTTCCTTTGGGCACCTCCTGGTGAACACGGCGGTGGCGAACCTGACGACCAGCTACCTGTGGTTTGCGCTGGTGTTCTGGGTCTACCTGAAAACCCGCAATGTCATGGCCACCGGGTTCATTGGCGGCGCATTCATGCTGCTGATTGCCGTGTTCTCCATGGTCTTTGGCACGATCGTTGACAACCACCGCAAGAAGACGGTGTTCGTCTTCTCCGCCGTCTTCACGGCGGTGGCGTTCTGCCTGGCCGGCCTGCTCTACCTGTGGCTTCCCACCGAGCGGATCCTGTACATCGGCGGATGGGAGTTCTGGCTCTTTTGCGGGGTGATCCTGCTCGGTTCCATTGTCGAGCAGATGCGCTCCATCGCATTGTCCACCACGGTTACGCTGCTGGTCCCGGTCGAACGCCACGCGAACGCAAACGGTCTGGTCGGTACCGTGCAGGGCATCGCCTTCATCATCACCAGCGTCTTTTCCGGGCTGTCCATCGGGCTGCTGGGGATGGGCTGGACGCTCTCGCTGTCGATTGCGCTGGTGGCGGTGAGCATGGTGCACCTGGTGCTGATCCCCATCCCGGAACAGGCCCCCGAGCGGGAGCCGGGACGGAACCGGGCGATTGACCTGAAGATGGGGTTCACCACCGTGCTGGCGATCCCCGGACTGTTGTCGCTGATCATCTTCTCGATGTTCAACAACTTCGTCGGCGGAGTCTACATGGCGTTGATGGACCCCTACGGGCTGACCATCATGTCCGTTGAAATGTGGGGGATCGTGTTCGGGCTGGCCTCCACCGGCTTCATCGTTGGCGGGCTGTTGGTGGCGAAGTTCGGGCTGGGCCGAAACCCCATTCGCACGCTGCTGCTGGCCGTGGCAATGATGGGGCTGCTGGGCGCCGTGTTCACGATCCGGGAATGGACCTGGCTCTACGTGCTGGGCATCTGGCTGTACATGATGCTGATCCCGGCCGCGGAAGCCTCCGAGCAAACGGTAATCCAGAAAGTCGTCCCATTCCGCCGGCAGGGCCGGGTGTTCGGCTTCGCCCAGATGCTCGAGGCGGCAGCGGCCCCCATCACGGCTTTCCTGATTGCCCCGCTGGCCGAATACCTGATCATCCCGTTCATGAAATCGGAGCAGGGTGAAGCGGCCCTGGGCTGGCTGCTGGGGGCCGGGCAGGCCCGCGGCATCGCCCTGGTGTTCCTGGTGGCCGGGTTGGTGATGGTGCTCGTCGCCTTGCTGGCTCTGGGCAGCGGCCAGTACCGGAAGCTGTCCAGGATCTTTGCCGCCCAGAAGCAGAATGAGCCGGAGACCAACCAAGCGGTGGCCGACTAGTGTCCTGGGCTGTTGCCAGGGCGACGCGGGCGACGAAGATCGAGGCAAGGGCACCCAGAAAATACTTCCCTCCGACTCGAATATCGCACAGTTCCTCGCCGGACTTACCCCAATGTAACTCAGGCACGATGGCCCTTCTGTATGCGATTTTCCGACATGTCCCCAGCGAGACACAGACGAAGCGGCTGCGGGCGGTACAACGCCGATTCCCCGGTCAGCCCGCGCACCCAGAGCTTCTAGCCGAAGACCAGGTTCGCCCTAATGTAGGTCCTTAATTCGATCGATACGGACTGAAGGACTTTACACGCGCGGCTGCTTTGCAGCCCTCATTGGGCGGATACACCGTGGGCGCTGACAGCGCCCACGTGAAGTACCTGCAGGTTATTGACTTAGAACTGTTGCGTGCGCTGAACGCCCCGGTCGCTGCCCACCAACACGACTGGCAGCTGGCTTTATCACCGGCCGGGGCACTCCCCTAGACCGCTAGGGCCAGCTTATTGACGATAACCGTCGGGAGGTCATTGCCAATTTGAGTTTTTCTATTGGGCCCTCACGAACCTCTCTGCTCCTGCAACTGCCGAGGAACCCAGATCGCCTTTGGCCAGCATTTGGCCGGTGTCCACTGCCTCTAGCCATTGGTCCGTAGTGGCTACCGCGGCAAAATTCGAATTCAGCACGGTCATGAGGGTTTCGTGCACCAGCTGGGCATCCGCAATGCCAGCGGTATTGGCTAGATGGATCGCTCCACTGGCGTCGGAGAGGATTTCCACATTGATGCCCAGCGGCTCTGCCGCAGCAGCCGTTGCGAAGTCGCAGTTATTGGTCATGTATCCCACCAGGGTCACAGTGTCCGCGCCGTTCTCGCGCAACCACTGTTCAATATCAGTATCAGCGAAGACACTGGCATATTTCTTTTCCACCTGCTTCCAGTCTGGCTGGACGCGAGAGGCGATCTCGGCACGCAATTCGGCTCCAGCTGATCCCCGCGCAAAAACAGGGCTCTCCTCTGGCAGGACGTGTCGGACCACTGCGATCGGCAACCCAGCGAGCTGCGCCTTTTCGGCCACACGAATTATATTGCCCAGGGATTCATCCCGGTCCGGATACTGAATCTCAAGTGGACCGCCGAAGTATTCGTTCTGGATGTCGATCAGGATTACAGCACGGCGTGTGGTGCTCATTCTTTTTCCCTTCTTCGAGGCGACTCGTTGTCCTTAAATGCTTTCAGCAACTACAGTTCGAAGTGAGTGTCATTCACGCATACCTTCGATGGGAATGAGACAAGATGCGTATAGCGCTCCACGCTTTCGACGGCATCAGCATGTTTCATCTGGCTGCTCCTCTCCTGGTCTTTTCGGAGGTCAGCCGATTGGGACTTGCCGAGGACTGGTCTACACAAATCTTTACCGAGGCAGCCGGGGAGGTACGTTCGGCCGAAGGATACTTAATCGGTGGACTGGCTGGCTTGGAGATTCTCAACAGTATTGACCTCCTCGTGCTGGCGTCCTGGAAGCCGGACCTGCCCGAGCCTTCAGAGGAACTCACGCGGGCAATTGGCCAGGTCCACAACGGGGGTAAGCGAGTTGCGGGGCTTTGTCTGGGAGCCTTCCCCGTAGCACGCAGCGGGATTCTCGATGGACGCACCGCGGTAACCCATTGGGAGGCAGTGAACGAGGCCGCTGCACGGCATACGGAGGTTAGCTTCGGAGCCTCGGCCCTCTACATCGACCACGGAGATATCCTGACTTCTGCAGGAACAGCCTCATCCTTGGACGCCTGCCTTCACATTGTGCGCCGTGAACTTGGAGCGACGGCGGCCGCTACCGTGGCACGACACATCGTGGTTGCGCCGCACAGGGAAGGCGACCAAACTCAGTACATTCAGCGCCCAGTATTGGAACCTGCAACTGACAGTCCTCTTGGCCCCGTCATTGAATGGGCCCTGGCCAACCTTGACAAGAAACTAGGTGTGGAGGAGCTAGCTGCTCGAGCACATATGAGCAGTCGCAATTTCACTCGACGTTTCAAGCAGGCTACAGGAACGACTCCTGCCCGCTGGGTGCTTTCTCGTCGGCTCGACGAGGCCCGCATGTTGTTGGAAACTACGCGATGGAGCGTCGCACGGATCGCCGATACGTGCGGATTTGGTAGCGCCGTCACGCTGCGACAGAACTTTATTTCTGCATTTGCGACAACGCCCACTTCTTACCGACGTCGTTTCTCCAATATCTCCTGAGGTGCATGATCTAACCGGGTTACGGGAAGACCGACTGGCCAAGCTTTCGTCGCCCGGAAACAGAATCAGGATCGGCGCCGGCAAAGAACTGGCCGTGGCGAGTTACTAACTTGCATCGAGCGTGGAAGGATCTCCCAACCCATAACCTTTTCGGGGTTACTCGGCGGATATCCATGCCTGTGATCTTCGGGCAATGGCCGCTAGGAAGAACGTGACGATTTTGCCGCTGCCGCAAAACCGGTCACGGTCGGCAGCAGAATTGCCTAATGTTGAGGGGCAACCGGGTAACAGCCCGGCTCTGGCAAGCAGGTTCAGTAGAGGAAAAGATGACGCAGCATTCCGGGGAAGAACTCGTTGGCAAGGACTTTTGGGAAAGCCACTATGGACGATCCGAGCGGATCTGGTCCGGCAACGTGAACTCCACCCTGGCCGCCGCGCTGAAGGACCTGGCGCCGGGCAGCGCGTTGGACCTGGGCTGCGGTGAGGGCGGGGACGCGCTCTGGCTGGCAGCGCGGGGCTGGCAGGTCACCGGAGTTGATATCTCCGAAACCGCCGTCGCCCGCGCGCGTGAGGCAGCCGCCGAACACGGGATGTCCGAATCCACCGAATTCATCGCCGTGGATCTGGCCGAATGGGATGATCAGCGGGAGTTTGACCTGGTAACCCTCAGTTTCTTCCAGGCACCCTTTGACTTCCAGCGCGCTGAAATCCAGCGCAGGGCCACCGAACGCGTCGCCGTTGGCGGACGCATCGTGGTGCTCTCCCACGGTAGCCACCCCTCCTGGGCCGGACCTGGCGCCAAGGGGCAGGGGCATGCCCATCATCCGGCCATGCCCACGGTCGATGACGAGCTGCGCGCGCTGGGCATGCCAACCGCTGGCTGGGAGGTGCTGCGTGCGGAGCTGGTGCAGCGCGAGGTCACGGGACCCGAAGGGCAGCACGCCACCATTGATGACGTGCTGGTGGTGGCCCGCCGAAGCTAGCCGCCATGCCCTCCTTGCCGGCCTAGGAAACCGGCTGGTGCCTAACGCAGCCGGGAGAGGCGCTGGTTGACCTCGTCCTTGTCGAAGTGCGCGACATCCAGCGCCTCGCCCTCGCCCAGGCCCAGCCACTGGCGGTACTCGTCATGCTCCGGATGCTTCCGGTCCTCGACGGCCGCCTGGATGTTCTCCCAGCCCCATACCCCGCCGGAGTCCTCGGCCGGGGCCATCCGCCGCCCACCGGTGCAGCGCGGCACGGTGCCGCCGTCATCAGCCAGAACCTTTTCCAGTTCGATGACGTGTTCCCAGTTGTCCCCGAAATCGTAGATGTAGTCCAGCTTGTCCTTCGGCTCGCTCAGCAGTCCGCCGACCGTCACCGTGGTCTCGTCGATGTCCTCGTCCATGCCCCCGGGTTTGGGCGCATAGGACGCACCGTTGCGGCCCCCGTGGGAGAAGCTGTGCAGGTGGCTGTCATCCCATGCGAAACTGCGCTGGATGATCGCATGCAGCCCGTCCAACCGGGTTTCGGGCCGCACCAGAACACGGCGCCAGATCGGCGGCTTGGCAGAGCGCAGGGTGACCTTCAGCTGCAGCACGGTGCCGTCGGCAGGCTGCTGCGGCTGATCTGTGTGGGGCTTGCGGGCCCCTGGCAGGGCAATGACCTCGGCCAGCTCGGTGCCGGGTGTCTCGTTCCCGGCCGTTTCCGCGCCCGTGCCAGGTATGACCTCCAGGTCGGTGACGTTCTCCTGCCCTCCACCGTCCTGTTGGCCTGCGGGCACCGGGCTGGCCTCGGGCGAGTCGTCAAAGGGATCCTCCTCCACGCTGGAGTCAATGAAGCTTTCAACCATCAGCGACAGGCTCACCGTGCTGTGGTAGCCCTCGTCCTTTGTGATCAGACCCAGCCATGCCAGTTCCTCCAGCATCCCCACGGCCAGGTCCCGTTGCTCCTGGCGGACCATCGGGTCCGTGTCCTGCCCAACCGGCAACGCTGCACCATCCAGTCCCTCAAAGATCCACCCCGTGCACAATTCCCACGCGCCGGTCACCTCCGAATCCGCCGCGGGTGCCAGTTCCAGCAGATCTTCCACGTAGGCCTGGACAAAGTTGAACACCGCAGCGAAGCCGGCTTCCGAGTCCATCTCCTGCGCGAAATCCTCGGCGGCTTCCCCGGCAAGCACATCATGCCGGCGCAGGTCGCACACGCCCGAAACCAGCAGTGAGCGGTAGATCCGCAGAAGCTGGGCCGGGACGTCAAAAGTCCGGGAATCGGGCATCAGGTCCGCCGTCTGCCGCTGCGCCTCCGCGAACGCCTCGGGGGTCAGCTCCCCGTTCTCCTGAACCGGCCGACCAGCCCCCAGCCAGCTGGAGAGGCGACGGCCAATGGCGAGCAGGGGCGCCTGACGCAATTCGCCGGTGATGACCGAGCGCATGTGCTCGAACAGGCCCTCGTCCTCCATGTCCGCGAAGTGTGAATCGTCCTCACCTTCAGCGAACTCGAGCAGCCGCTGCAGCTGCTGCTCGGTACCGGCCCAGCGCCCGGTCTCGTCCAGGAAGAGCGCGTAGTCCTGCCAGGAACGCAACAGCATCTGCCCCTGCTGCATCGAAAGATCGCCCTGGGCCTGGTCCTCGGCGAAGGCGATGATCGCCGCCAGCACCTCGATCAGCTGCTCAACCCGCAGCTCGGTGGCCGACAGTGCCCCGGTCGCCTCGGCGTAGATGCCCAGGGAGTATCTGACGAGTTCGAAGCTGGGCAACGCCAGTTCACCCATCTCCGGATCGTCGTAGGCGCTTTCAAACCAGGCGACGTAATCGGCGGCAAGGCTATCAACCTGACGCTCCATAATGGCGCTATTCGCCGGCTTGCCCCGGTGTTCCTGGCGTGCCGGGTGGCCCTGCTTGCGGACTTTCTTCTTCTTTTTCTGTGCCACCGCGCGCTTCCCCTGCTTCCGCTTCGAAATTGTCTTGTATTCAGGCTACTTCCTACCCACCCTTGGACCCGGAAAGCCGTGCCACCATTGCCTGCCCCTGCTGCGATTGAGCGCTCTGCGCCCGCACTTCCCCTTACTGGGAATTACCTGAGAGTCCTCGCGTTTGCATGCGTGTGAAAGCTAGAGTCCGATGCAAGCATTGCTGTTGCCACTGGGCTTGCCTGATTTGCGTCGCATCACTCGCATCTGGGTCCGCCCAACCAGACACGGCCAACCGCAGCGCGACTACCGGGGAAATCAATGCCGGTATTTGTCGTGCCCTTTTGGAGGTTGAAGCATGGCGGAGCGATTCGTGAAATCGCACATTGCAGAACGCGTGGCTGAATTTATCGGAGCGCGCGAAACCCGCGCATACTTGGAGTCCCACGGCTGGGTCCAGGGCATGCCCATCATCATGGCCAAGCCGCATGAGCCGCTGGACGACGTGATGGGTCTGGTTGCCATCCAGCAGGGCCCTGCACTGGTTGCCACTGTGGATCCCAGCACCGAGGAGCTTCGCTTCCTCTACGTCTCAACCCCCTCCGCCGCGTTGAAGGACGTGCCTCCGTGCCGCCCGGAAACCGATGTCTGCAAGCTCTTCGAGGCCGCGGCCAGAAGCGAAAGCATCACCTTCCGCAGCCGCTACACCCCGCACAGCGCGGTGGCGCACCTGGTTCCGGTCTTTGATGCCGCAGCAACACAGGCCATCCCCGCCGACGAGGGGGAAAGCTCACTCAAGCCCTGACGCATTGTGCGCGATCCCCAGCACCACCGAAAACGCTGCCGCGGCGGACCACACAAAGCGGGTCTGCCGCGGCAGCGGTGAGAAGTTGATTGGTGCGCTGCCGGTCGGGCCAGCCGAGAAAAATTGAAGAACGGCAGCAAAAAACCGCGGGGCGATCGTACGGCTCCGCGGCCAGAAGTGCAGGGTTTCCCGGTAGGAAGGAACTTAGTGGGAATGATAACCCCAGATCCATCTGGACGGTGTTACCACTCCACCGGATCACCGCACACCTACCGGGGGGTGAATGCACGAGACCCTTATCCGGTCGCCTTGGACGACCAGACGTTATGACTGTAGCACCCGGCGGACCACCCAGACGGCGTTGCGCCGCACGAGGGCGCATGACCTTTCACACCTTGACTCAGCGGCTTTTTCCTGTCCATTTTCAGCCGCGTGAGCGAACCGCCTGCAGGTGTTGAACCTCGCAGCAGGTCAAACACGCGTCGCGTTAAAAGGAGAACCGGAACCACACCCGGTCACGACGTTCCCGCCCGGCCTGTCCCTGCGAAACATCACTGGAACAAAGAGGTTGGACAAGCTGGGAGGTACGACGTGAACCAGGGCGCGGCTCCGGCCCGGTCTAGGAGTACTGCAGGCAGCGCCTACAGCATGATCTGGCGGTTCTGGTCCTTGTAGAGCAGGTAGCGGAAGTTCGACGGTCCGCCGGCGTAGCAGGCCTGCGGGCAGAAGGCGCGCAGTGCCATGTAGTCCCCGGCCTCGACCTCCACCCAGTCGTCGTTCAGGCGGTAGACGGCCTTGCCCTCCAGGACGTACAGGCCGTGTTCCATCACGTGGGTTTCGGCGAACGGGATCGAGGCGCCCGGTTCGAAGGTCACGATGTTCACCCCGAAGTCGAAGGCCACGTCGTTCGGGTCCAGCATCCGGGTGGTGCGCCACTTGCCGTCGGTGTCGGGCATGGCGCCGGCCTCGATGTCCTGCTCGTTGCCGACCACCGGACCCGGGGCGGCCACCCCGGCCAGCGGCTCGTAGCGCTTGCGGATCCAGTGGAAGGTGGCGACCTCGGCGGCGTTGTTCTTCGCCGACCACTGAGCACCGGCCGGCAGGTAGGCGAAGCCGCCCTCGGCCAGCACGTGGTTCTCGCCCTCGATGCTCAGGCTCAGTTCCCCGGCCACCACGAACACAAACCCGGAAACCTCGGCCTGCGGCTCGGGCTTCTCGGCGCCGCCACCCGGACCGACCTCAACGATCGACTGGGCGAAGGTGGTCGGCCCGCCGGCCACCGGACGGTTCAGCACCCAGGCGCGGGTGTTGGTCCACTCGGGGAAGACGCTGGTGACGATGTCGCGCAGTACCCCGCGCGGGATCACGGTGTACGCCTCGGTGACCACGGCGCGGTCAGTGAGCAGATCGGTCTGCGGCGGGTGGCCGCCGTAGGTGGTGTAGTAGGGGGTCTTCGCGCCGGCTTGGGCTGTCATGGTCTTCTCCTCAGGCATGGGAACGGTTCAGGGCTAGGGCTTCAAGTTCGGCAACGGAAATCTGGGCCAGTGCGGCCACTTCCTCTTCCTCCACCGCACCGCAGGCCAGGCCGCGGTGGATGTAGCGGGCCAGCGCACGGGCGGTCGCCGGCTCATCCATGATCGCCGATTCGATCTTGTGGACGTAGTTGCGCAGCCGGGTGGCTGCCGCTTCAAGGTTCTCCCGGAAGAAGGAGAAGGTTGCCAGGTAGCGGGTGACCAGCTGGTTCTCGTGCAGGTCCCAGCCCTGGTAGATGCCGCGTTCCAGGTGGCGGCGCACCAGGCGGGCGTGCAGCGCCCAGGCGGCGGCCACGTTCTCCGGGTCCCCGGCGGGCAGGATGTTGGTCGAGCCGTCGGAGAGCTCCACCCCGGTGCCGGCCACCACAACCTGCAGCACGTCCTTGGCGAAGTCCGCCACCGGGTGCTCCATGGACTGGTAGGCGGCGGCGACCCCGAGCGAGGCCGAGTAGTCATAGGTGCCGTAGTGCAGCGAGGAGACCCGCCCCTTGCCGGCGTGGATCAGCTGGGCCACCGGGTGGGTGCCGTCCGCGGCGATGATCACCTGCGGGGTCTCCACCTGCACCTCGAAGCGCAGCGAACCGGCCTCCAGGCGGTGGGCGGCCTCCAGCTTCTCGGCCAGGAACACCATGGCCTCGACCTGGGCCACGGTGGTGACCTTCGGCAGGGTCAGGCGCAGCCCCTGCGGCAGCGGGCCGTGGCTGGCCAGCTGGGAGATGAACACGTCCAGGGTGCGCACCGCCCGGGCCCGGGTCTCGGCCTCAAAGCACTTGAAGCGGATCCCGATGAACGCCGGTGCGGTGCCGGCGGCCACCGCACCGGCCACCGCGTCGGCGGCGGCCGCTGCGGCCGCGTCCTCCTCGGCGTCGGTGCGATGGCCGAAGCCGTCCTCAAAATCCAGACGCAGGTCTTCGATCGGCTCCCCACGCAGCTTCGCGGCCACCAGGGCACCGAGCTTCTGCCCTTCGCGCAGCCCCAGGTTCCCGGCCAGCTCGGCCAGGCCCTCGGCACCGCCGACGGCGGCCAGGGCGTTCGCGCCCCAGCGGGCCGGCAGTTCGGCGGTGTAGCGGTCGGCCGGGACGTACACGGTGTGCACCGGCTGGCGGGCGCCGGTGTCCCCGGCATAGCTGGTGGCCAGCAGCTGGTCGGTGGCGGCCAGCTGGCCCTCCACGGCGGCGAGGGTCGCCTGATCGAAGACTGTGTTCATTACTTGCTCACGTATTCCTTTTCCAGTAGTTCGTAGGCCGGCAGGGTCAGGAAGTCAACGAAGTCCTCGTCCCGGCCGCTGACCAGCTTGCCGATCAGCTCCGCTGCCGGCTGGTAGTAGGCGGCGAAACGCTCTTCGTCGTTCACTTCACCACGCAGCCGCTCAACTTCCTCGGCCAGCAGGGTGGAGACCATTTCGGCGGTAATGGTGTTGCCGGTGTCCTCGGCGACCACCTCGTTGTGGATCTGCTGCCAGATCTGCGAACGGGAGATCTCCGCGGTGGCCGCGTCCTCCATCAGGTTGTGGATCGCCACCGCGCCGTTGCCCGAGAGCCACACGGCGGTGTAGGCCACGGCCACGTACAGGTTGGCGCGCACGCCCGCCTCGGTGACCTTGCCCGGGGCGCTGGCCACGTCCAGCAGCTGCTCGGCGGTGACTTCCACCTCCGGACGCTGTTTGTCGATCTGGTTCGGCTTCTCGCCCAGCACCGAGTCGAACACCTCGCGGCAGATCGGCACCAGGTCCGGGTGGGCCACCCAGGAGCCGTCGAAGCCGTCGGTGGCCTCACGGGTCTTGTCGTCGCGCACCTTGGCGAAGGCGGCCTCGGTGACCTCCGGTTCGCGGCGGTTCGGGATGAAGGCGGCCATGCCGCCCATGGCGAAGGCCCCGCGCTTGTGGCAGGTCTTGACCAGCAGCTCGGTGTAGGCGCGCATCATCGGGGCGGTCATCGCCACGTCCGCGCGGTCGGGCATGATGAAGTCGGCGCCGGCCTCGCGGAAGGTCTTGATGATGGAGAACAGGTAGTCCCAGCGTCCGGCGTTCAGGCCCGAGACGTGGTCGCGCAGCTCATAGAGGAACTCGTCCATCTGGAAGGCGGCCGGGATGGTCTCGATCAGCATGGTCGCACGCACGGTGCCGTGCTCGATGCCCAGCTCCTGCTGCGCGAAGGTGAAGATCTCATTCCACAGGCGCACCTCCAGGTAGTGCTCCATCTTGGGCAGGTAGTAGAACGGACCCTGCCCGGATTCGGCCAGCACCTTGGCGTTGTGGAAGAAGTGCAGCC
Organism: Glutamicibacter sp. BSL13; assembly: GCF_052928425.1. NCBI lineage: Bacteria > Bacillati > Actinomycetota > Actinomycetes > Micrococcales > Micrococcaceae > Glutamicibacter > Glutamicibacter sp. BSL13. Next base: position 14,675 of record NZ_JAVGCZ010000024.1, on the reverse strand, counting down.
CGAAGTCGACCAGCGCGCCCACGGCCGGCTTGCCGTTGACCTGCACGTTGTTCTCATTCAGGTGCCAGCCGCGGGGGCGGACCACCACGACGGCCAGCGGCGCGTCGGTGCGCAGCGAGTAGGTCTTGCCGTCCGGCTGGGAGAAGCTGAGCTCACCGCGGGCGGCGGCGCTCAGGTTCGCGATCGCGTCGATGACATTGTCCCAGCTGGGGGTGGAGGCGTCCTCCAGGTCGGCCAGCCACACCTTGGCGCCGGAGTTCAGCGCGTTGATGGCCATCTTCGCCGGGGAGGCCGGGCCGGTGATTTCCACGCGGCGGTCGCGCAGCGCCTCGGGGGCCTCGGCGACCTTCCAGTCGCCGTTGCGCACGTGCTCGGTTTCCGGGTCAAAGTCGATGCGCTTGGCGGCCGAGTACTCGGCGCGGCGCTCGTCGCGGGCGGCGACCAGCTCGTCGCGGGTGCCGGCGAAACGCTCGTGCAGCTTCTCGATGAAGGCCAGCGCCTCATCGGACAGGATGTCCTGGGCCGCGGGCACGTTCGGGATGCGTGAAATGGAGATGGTCATGGTGCTCCTCATACCTCTGTGTTCTTTGTGATTGCTCTCAATGTCAGTTCGCTGCCCGAGCCACGGCGGCGGCCACCTCGGAGGCCACCTGCGGGTCGAACACCGACGGGATGATGAACCCCGGATTGAGTTCCGCTTCGCCCACCCGTGCCGCAATCGCGTCTGCGGCGGCCAGCAGCATGGCGTCGGTGATGTCCGAGACGCCTGCGTCCAGCAGCCCGCGGAAGAAGCCCGGGAAGGCCAAGACGTTGTTGATCTGGTTGGGGAAGTCGCTGCGACCGGTGGCAACCACGGCGGCGTGCTTCCCGGCAACCAGCGGATCCACCTCGGGATCCGGGTTTGCCATGGCGAAGACGATTGCGTCCTTGTTCATGGCCGCAATGTCGTCCTCGTCCAGGACGTTCGGGGCCGAGACGCCGATGAACACATCGGATCCGGCGACGGCTTCCTTCAGGGAGCCGGTGAAATTCTCTGGGTTGGTGTTCGCCGCCAACCAGCTGCGGTGCTCGTCCGTGTAGTTCTCGTTGCGGCTGATCGCACCGTTGCGCCCGCAGGCGATGATGTTGGTGGCGCCGCGCGCGGCCAGCAGCTGGATGATCGCGTTGCCCGCGGCCCCCACCCCGGAGACCACGATGCGCACCTCGGAGAGGGACTTGCCGACCACCAGCAGGGCGTTTTGCAGGGCCGCGAGGGTCACGATGGCGGTGCCGTGCTGGTCGTCATGGAACACCGGGATGTCCAGCTCCTCGCGCAGGCGCGCCTCGATCTCGAAGCAGCGCGGCGCGGCGATGTCCTCCAGGTTTACACCCCCGTAGACCGGGGCCAGGGCCTTGACGATCTTGACGATCTCGTCGCTGTCCTGCGTATCCAGGCAGACCGGCCAGGCGTCCACGTCGGCGAACTGCTTGAACAGGGCGGCCTTGCCCTCCATGACCGGCAGCGCGGCGGCCGGGCCGATGTTGCCCAGGCCCAGGACGGCCGAGCCATCGGTGACCACGGCGATGGTGTTGCGCTTGACCGTCAGGTTGCGGGCGTCGGCCGGATTTTCGGCGATGGCCTTGCAGACGCGGGCCACCCCCGGGGTGTAGGCACGGGAGAGGTCATCGCGGTTGCGCAGGGCCACCTTCGGCACCACTTCGAGCTTGCCGCCCAGGTGCATCAGGAAGGTGCGGTCCGAGACGTTGCGGACGTTCACCCCGTCCAGCTCGTCCAGGGCGTCACGCACGCGCTGGCCGTGTTCGACGTCGGCGGTGTTGCAGCTGACGTCCACCACCATGTACGCGTGATGCGATTCGGTGACGTCCAACGCTGTGATGTCTCCGCCAGCCCGTCCTACCGCCGCAGCCAGTTCGCTGGTGGCGGTGATTGATGCGGGGGTCTGGACCCGCAGGGTGAGGGAATACCCCGGGCTTGGTGCTGCCATGATCACTCCTCGTGATGAAAAAGTTTCCGTATAGTGGATACTAGTATCTGTAAAATGAAAACACAACCCATTTTTGTGGACTGCGACACAAGTTTCAAGCAGATGACTTTTCGGATCGTGGAATTTTTGGCCCAATGTCCGGTATTCTCTTAGTTAACAACCCATGAAAAACAGCCTCCCCAGGGAGTCCTCACCCTTTGGACGCTGTGGCGAGACTGCGTAGAGCAGTCAGGCAAGGAGCGAATTATGACCGAGGTCAAGGCCCGGGCCACCGGCGGAGTGCAATCGGTCGAGCGTGCCTTTGAGCTGCTGGAAGTCATCGCCCGGGCAGGCGGGGAGGCCGCGCTGAGCGAACTGGCCGCCGATACCCCGTTGCCGCTGCCCACCATCCACCGACTGCTGCGCACCCTGGTCGGCGTGGGCTACGTCCGCCAGCTGCCCAACCGCCGATACTCCCTGGGCCCACGGCTGATCCGACTGGGCGAGGTCGCCAACCGCCAACTCGGCGCCCTGGCCACCCCGCGGCTGAAGGAACTGGTCGATCACCTGGGCGAGAGCGCGAACATCGCGGTGCTCGACGGTGACATGGTCACCTACATCGCCCAGGTGCAGTCCACGCACTCGATGCGCATGATCACCGAAGTGGGCCGCCGCGCCATGCTGCACCACTCGGGGGTGGGCAAGGCGATCCTCTCGGTGCTGGATGATGAACGCATCCAGCGACTGGTCGCCCAGGCCGGCATGCCGGCCAAGACGCCGAAGACCATCACCACCCTGGGCAAGCTGTTCACCGAAATCGAGGCCGTGCGCGAACGCGGCTACGCGGTGGACGAGGAAGAGCAGGAATTGGGCGTGCGCTGTTTTGCGGTGCCGGTCCCCGGGGCCCCGACCCCGATGGCGATCTCCGTCTCCGGTCCGGTCTCCCGGGTGGACGCGGACTTCGCCAAAAAGGCGGTCCCGGAGCTGCAGGCCGCAGCGGCCGAACTCGGGCGCCAGCTGGTGGCCGTCACCGAATAGCCGCGCGGTTCTCGCAGGCGGGCTCCAGGCGTGGGAGGGAACCGATACCGGTGCCTCCCACGCCTCTGCCATGCCCCGGCCCCGCCACCCCGCGGCCGAAGGACAGACCGCCGGGCATCCCGGCGTCGCCTGCCGGGGAGGGGATTTCCTCCCGGCCACTGGCGTAGAGTCAAAGCAAGGGGCGCACAGCCGCCAACACCGCACCCAGGAGGGCCTACGCATGAAGATCGCCATGGCGCAGGTGCTAAGCACCGCCAACCCACAGCAGAACCTGCAGATCATCCGGGAGACCGCTTCCCGCGCCGCCCAGGAAGGGGCGCGCATCGTGGTGTTCCCCGAGGCCATGCACATCGCCATGGGCAATGACCTGCTCGAAGCGGCCGAACCGCTGGATGGCCCCTGGGCCAACGGTGTGCGGCAGATCGCCGAGGAGCGGGGGGTGCTCATTTTGGCGGGCATGTTCACCCCGGGCGTCGGGAACCGGGTGCGCAACACGTTGCTGATCACCGGCGCGGGGGTCGACACCGCCTATGACAAGCTGCACCTCTTTGACGCGTTCGGCTTCCTGGAATCGGATTCGGTGACCCCCGGGGAGCAGCCAGTGCAGTTCGAGCTGGACGGCCTGACCTTCGGCGTCGCCACCTGCTATGACCTGCGTTTCCCCCGGCTGTTCACCCACCACGCCCAGCAGGGAGCCGTGGCCACCCTGGTCTCGGCGTCCTGGGGTGCAGGACCGGGGAAGGCCGAACAATGGTCCACGCTGGCCCGCGCCCGCGCCCTGGACACCACGACCTTCATCCTCGCCGTGGACCAGGCGGATCCGCAGAGCGCCGGAATCGCGGTCAGCGGCGCCGCGCCGCGCGGGGTGGGACGCTCGGTGGCCGTTGACCCCCTGGGCCGGGTGCTGGCCGAGGCCGCAGAGGCCATCGAACTGCTCCTGGTGGAGGTGGACCCGGCGCTCATCGACCAGGCCCGGACGGCGTTGCCGGTGCTGGAGAACGCGCGGCAGATCTAGCCTCCACCCCCAGCGCACGGCGGTTGCCGGCGGGGAGGGCCCGTTGGCGGGCGAACTTCACAGTGGGCGGACTGGACAGCCCTAGTAGAATTAAGGCTGGAGGTGTTCATGACTCGTCGACCTACTCGCGTGCGCGGCGAACTCGAGCGCGAACTGATGCAGATCCTGTGGGACAGCACTGAACCGTTGGGGATCCGCGAAATTCAGGATGTCTTCACCGGGCATATCCCGGCCTACACCACGTTGATGACTTCCCTGGACCGGCTGGAAAAGAAGGGCCAGGTCATCCGCATCGAGGAAGGCCCGCGCAAGATCCGCTTCCGGCCCACCCATTCCGGCGGGGAGCACACCAGCCTGGCCATGACCGCCGCACTCAATGCCTCGTCGGACAGTGAGGCGGCCCTGCTGCGCTTCGCCGGCAACCTTTCCGATGAGCACCTTGACCTGCTGCGCCAGGCCATCGGCCCCAAGAGCGCGAAGCAGAAAACCCGGTAACCACCATGTTGGTTGCACTCTGCTTCGGCGTCACGGCCATCGCCCTGCTGCTGTTGGCCCCGGTCGCCCTGACCACCGGCCAATGGCAGGTACGCCGGCCCAAATTGGCGTTGGCCGGCTGGTTCGGCTCATTCTTCATCGGCGCGCTGTGCGCCGGCGCCATGGTGGTCAGCCTCGTGGTCGCCGCCGTCACCACAACCGCCTCGACCAGCCTGACCAAGGCCGTGGCCACCGCGGTATTCTCCTGGCTCGCCTTGGCCGTAGCCGGTGCGATCATTGCCCTGGTCTTCGCGTTCACCGAACCGTTGAACGCCTCCCAGCGTGCCACCCTGCGAAAGATGGCGCCCACTGCCGTGTCCCGCGAGAAGCGGGATGAGTTCACCTTCGTGCGCTTCGAGGTCGCCGAACCGGTCGCGTGCGCCGTGCCCGGACGGCTGCCCCAGATCTTGGTGTCCACCGGGCTTGAGGACCTGCTCAGCGCCCCGCAGCTGCAGGCGGTGCTGGCCCATGAATACGCCCACCTGCGTCACCGCCACGGTTGGGTGGTGCGCATCGCCGAGCTGAACGCCCTGTGCCTGCCGCGCTTTTTCTCCGCCGGACGCCGTCTCAAGCAGGCGACCTTGCTGCTGGTGGAATTGGCCGCCGACGATACCGCGGCCAAGCAGGCCGGGGCCGTCAATCTGGCCAACGCCCTCTGGCACATGTCCCAGGAGACCGGGGATGCGGGAATGCTCTTGCGGGCTCAACGGCTGACACTGCGGCGCTGGCCCCTGGCAGCACGCTGCCAGGTGCCCGACGCGATCCGGATTTAGGCCGAGGCGGCCGCCGGGGACTCCAGCTCGGTGGCGCGGTCTTGCTCCTGCAGCCAGTTGAGAACCTGGGCCCACACCTGCTCCCCCACTCCGCGGCGCAGCAGCCCATGGTGGCCAATCTTCTTTAGCCCCAGCTCGCTGGGCTTTACCGTGCGGCGCTCAACCTGCGCATTGCCCAGGTGTGCAGTGAGCCGGTCCATCTGTTTGGGCGAGGCCCACAAATCATCGCTGGCCCCCACCGCCAGCACCGGAATCCTGACCCGATCGGAGCGGGCTTCGGCTTCCATGCTCGGGTCGTCAAAGAAGTATTCGCGCTTCTGCGTCCACCTGGACCACTCAAACAGCGCGGCGGCCGGGATATCCTCACCCAGCGTCAGTTTCTTGCCCGGCATGTATCCCAGCAGCCTGGTCAGCAGCGGCCCAAAGACGGTCAGGACCAGGCGCACCCGCAAACGCTCCTGCCATGGGCTGATGGTGCGTATGGCGGCAATATGGCTGGAGACCACGACCGCTGCGCTGAGTTTATCGGTACCGTAGTCGAGCACCAGGGCGTGTCCCCCCACGCTGTGCCCGATGGCGTAGTGCGGCAGGTTGGGATAGCGGCCGGCCGCCCAGTCCGCGACGGCCGCCACGTCCTGCTGGATCCAATCCCGCATGCGGATTTGCGGATGGGCCTTGGCCTCACCCGATAACCCGGTCCCGCGGAAGTCATAGGTGATGGTCAGCAGGCCCGCTGCGGCCGCATATTCGGCAAAGGCCCGGTAGAAGCCCTGCGGCGTCGCGGTCGCCGAGTGAACGAGCATCACGCCCACGGGCTGCTGACTGGGCTTGTAAATGGTGGCGGCCACCCCGTCACGAACGGTTACGGGTATCCGCACATGCTCACGAATGACTGCTTGTGTGTCCATGATCACCATGGTAGCCGCAAGTTACTGACTAGTAAACAAGGTGACCCAGACGCCCCGGATGCCGGCTGTCCCCCACAGCGGTTCTACCCCTCCCGGGAGACCGGCGAAGGACTTGGCACACCGGACGCCTCCCCACGCTCGCCAGGGATCGGGTCCTCCTGGGAGAACTGGGTCCGGTAGAGCTCGGCATAGCGGCCGGCACGCCGCAGGAGCTCGCCATGCGTTCCGCGCTCAACGATGCGGCCACCTTCCACGACCAGGATCTGATCGGCGGAGCGGATGGTGGAGAGCCGGTGGGCAATGACCAGGGCGGTGCGATTCTCCAGCGCCTCACCGAGCGCCGCCTGCACGGCGGCCTCGTTAGCGGAGTCCAGTGCGGCGGTCGCCTCGTCGAGAATGACCACCTGCGGGGCCGCCAACAGCAGGCGCGCAATGGTCATCCGCTGACGCTCCCCTCCCGAAAGTCGGTAGCCGCGTTCGCCGACCACGGTTTCCAGCCCATCCGGCAATGCCTGGATCGTGGGCTTCAAGCGGGCCCGCTCCAGCGCCTCCCAGATCTCCTCCTCCGTGGCGTCGGGCTTGGCCAAACGCAGGTTGGCGCCGATGGTCTCGTGGAACAGGTGTCCATCCTGGGTCACCATCGACACGGTGGCGCGCAGCGATTCAAGCGTCACCTTCCGCACATCCACTCCGGCAAGTTCGACACTGCCGCTATCCACGTCGTAGAGCCTCGCCAGCAGGGAGGCGATGGTGGATTTCCCGGCGCCGGAGGAGCCAACCAGCGCCACCGTGGATCCGGCAGGAATTTCAAAGTCGATGTCATGCAGCACCGTCTGCCCACCGCGCGTATCCAGCACCGCGACGTCCTCCAGGGACGCCAATGAGACCTTCTCGGCGCTGGGGTAGGCGAAGGAGACGTGGGAGAACTTCACCGGAACCGGACCGGAGTCCAGGGCCCGCGCGCCAGGGGCGTCGGTGATCAGCGGCTTGAGGTCCAGCACCTCGAAGACCCGGTCGAAGCTGACCAGGGCACTGGTGATTTCCACCCGCGCATTGGCCAGGGCGGTGAGCGGGGTGTAGAGGCGGGTCAGCAACATGCCCAAAACCACCACGTCACCGGGGGCCAATGCCCCACGCACCGCGTACATGCCTCCCAGGCCATATACCAGGGCCAGCGCGAGCGCAGCCACCAGGGTCAGCATCGCCACGAAAAAGAACTGTCGCATCGCGGTCTTCACCCCGATGTCCCGCACCCGGCCGGCGCGCAGGGCAAAGTGTGCCGATTCATCCGCCGGGCGGCCGAACAGCTTGATCAGCGTGGCACCCGGCGCGGAGAAGCGCTCGGTCATCTGGTTGCCCATGGCGGCGTTCAGTTCGGCGGATTCCCTGCGCAGCACGGCCACGGATTTTCCATAGCGGCGGGCCGGCAGCAGGAAGACCGGCAGCAGCACCAGGGCCACCAGGGTGACCTGCCAGGAGGTGGAGAGCATCACGCCGGCGGTGAGCACCAGCGCCACGCTATTGGACACCAGACCGGACAAGGTCCCTGCGAAGGCAGCCTGCGCGCCAATGACGTCATTGTTCAGGCGGCTGACCAGCGCGCCGGTTCGGGTCCGGGCGAAGAACGCGACCGGCATCTTTTGCACGTGGTCGAAGACGGCGGTACGCAGGTCATAGATGATTCCCTCACCCAGCCGGGAGGAGAACCAGCGCACCACCACGGAGACCACGGCATCGAGGACCGCCACCACCGCGATGATCAGGGCAATGGTCAGAATTGTCCTGATGCTGCTCTGGGCGACGATCTCATCGACGATGCGTCCGGCCAGGACCGGGGTAATGACCGCCAGCACCGCCGAGAGCACCGAGAAGAACACGAATACCAGCAGCCGGCTCTTGTAGCGGGCCGCGAAGGCCAGGACCCGCCGTGGGGTGGTGGGCGCGTAGGCCTTGCCCTTGTCCCCTGACATTCGCCACAGCGAATGCCAGGCAGCGTTTTCCATGCTCATAATCTGTTGCGCTCCAGCTCACGGTCTTGCCGGGACTCTCCGTCTGCTCATGACGGGATGTCCCCAGGAAATTCTTGGCCCGCCGGCGCGGGCCTGTCGATGGCATAACGCCTTTGCGTGCCGAACACTTCCCGAACGCCCCACAATCGGCTTCGAGCATACTCGTTAACGGAACGAAGCCCCGGCCACATTGCTGTGGTCGGGGCTTCGGTCAAGGCCCGGGTATCGGGCTAGTGCCTTGGATGGGGGCCACTGTCCGCGTCACCGGCCTCGGAGGATGAGTCCTCCTCGACCGGTGTTTCAGCGTCCGTCGCGTCAGTGGCCTGAACTTTTGGATTGGCTTAGCTGTTGCAGCTCAATCTGTCCCGTCATCACTTGCTCGAACTCTTCGCTCGTGACGACCGGGATCTCCTGCCCGTCCTTGTCGATCAGCCTGCCGTCCTCGAAGCTGTCGCCTTCCAGCAGTCCGCAGATTTCCTCCTGCTTGACCATGCGGGGCGGAGCGGCGGCAAAGACCGAACCGTCCTTGCCCATCGAGCCGCGCTTGAACTCGTTGAACAGCAGGTTCAGCAGGACGGCCATGATGGCGGCCGAGGAGATGCCCGAGTGGAAGATGGTTTCGAACCAGGTCGGAAAGTTCTCGTAGAAGTCGCCCTTCACGATCGGCAGGCAGCCGAAGGCGATCGAGGCGGCCACGATGACCAGGTTCGCGCTGTCGTACTTGACCTTCGACAGGGTGCGGATGCCCGAGGCGGCCACGGTGCCGAACAGGACGATGCCTGCGCCACCCAGGACCGGCATCGGAATCGCGGCGACCACACGGCCCAGGATGGGCAGCAGGCCAAGGACCACCAGGATGCCGCCGCCGGCGGCCACCACGAAGCGGCTGGTGATGCCGGTGATGGCCACCAGGCCCACGTTCTGCGCGAAGGCGGACTGGGTGAAGGTGTTGAAGATCGGGGCCACCACGGAGGAGGCCATGTCGGCGCGCAGGCCGTCGGCGATGCGCTTGGAATCGACCTTGGTCTTGGCGATCTCGCCCACGGCCAGGATGTCCGCGGTGGTTTCGGTCAGGATCACCAGGACCACGATGGTCATGGAGATGATGCCGCCGATTTCAAAGACCGGCCAGCCGAAGGCCAGCGGCTGCGGGAAGGCGAAGAACGCGCCCTCGCCGACCTTGGAGAAGTCGGCCATGCCCAGCATCGCCGCGGCAACGGTGCCGATGACAATGGCCAGCAGGATCGAGAGGCGGGACAGTGCCGCGCTGCCGACCTTGGAAAGCAGCAGCACGATCAGCAGGGTGCCGGCGGCCAGGCCAATGTTGGCCAGGGAGCCGTAGTCCTCAGACTTGGCATCCCCGCCCATGGCCCAGTTCGCGGCCACCGGGGTCAGTGAGACACCGATCATCGTGATCACCACGCCGGTGACCACCGGCGGGAAGAACCTGATGATGCGGGCAAAGAATGGGGCGATTAGGAAGCCAATGAGCGATGCGACCAGCACTGCGCCAAACACGGCCTGTAGACCACCGCCGCCATTGACGATGGCGACCATGGTGGCCACCGAGGCGAAGGAGGTGCCCTGCACCAGCGGCAGCTGGGCCCCGAAGAACGGGACGCCCACGGTCTGCAGGATGGTGGCCAGGCCGCCAACGAACAGACAGCTGGCAACCAGCACACCGATTTCGGTGCTGCTCAGGCCAGCGGCGCCGCCGATGATCAAGGGTGGGGCGATGATGCCGCCGTACATGGTCAGCACATGCTGCAGACCGTAGGCAAAAGTCTTGCCCAGAGGTAATTTCTCGTCCTCGGGACGCTGCCTTTTGATAGATTCTGAGTGCGCAGCGCTCATGGCTGACCTCCTTGTAGTCAGTCGCTGCCGGGATGTGCCCGTGTTGCACCACGGGCACATCCCAAGCACGGAGTTGGGTTAGATAAACGCCGGGACGTTGGCCCAGATGGCGTGGTTGGCCGGCACACCTTCACGGGTGACGGTAGCTTCGATCAGACCGTACGGGCGGTCAGCGGCGAAGAACACTTCGTTCGGGTTGTCCTGGCCAAACGGCTCCAGGTCAACCAGGAAGTGGTGCTTGTTCGGCAGGGACATCTTGACCTCTGCGATCTCCGGGTGCGCTTCCAGCACGGCCTTGCCCATTTCGAACATGGTCTGCTGCAGTGCGTAGGAGTGGGTGTCGGCGAACGCGGTCAGCAGAAGCTTGCGGACCGAGTTGTACACCGCGTCGTAGTCGATGCCGGCCTTGATGGCCTCGGCATCGTAGCGCCAGCGGGCGCTGACGTCGGTGGCCAGGATGCGATCGCTGGTTTCCTTCAAGGTGGTGTACTTGTCCACCGGGAAGCCGTGGAACTCGCTGCCGGTCGACTTCAGGACGGTCAGGTCCTCGATGCCGGCGACGATGTTCTTCTCACCGTTTTCGCTGATTTCCAGCACGGCGGTGCGGAACTCGGACTTGTTGCGCGAGAAGGCGTGGTCGTGATCGTTGATGCGATCCCAGAAGTACTCTTCAGCTGCCCAGCGGCCGCCGGTGATCCACTCGAACTCACCGGTGAAGTGCTCACCGAGGTTGATCAGGAATTCCTCTACGGAGCGCACGCCATTGCGCGCCAGGCCGTAAACGGTGTTCTTCTGGGTGTCGGTGGGGACAACGCGGCCGTTGTCGCCATCGATGTGCGCGGCGGTGAAATCGCCGTGCAGCTGGCTGGTGACGTTCAGATCCTGGATCTGGTGACGGTCGGTGTCGCGGGTGATCTTCACCAAACGGACTTCGGCCTTGCCGTACTGGTTCTGGCCCAGGACGATCTTGGTGTCGGTGGCTGCCGGTGCGGTTGCTTCGGTAGTCATTGTTCTAACTCCCTCGGTACGTGGAATATGCAAACGGGCTGATAAGAAGAGGTACGTGGTAATGCTCATCGACATTGTTTACGTAGAAGTCGATGCTTACCGCGGGGAAGAAGCTTTCCGTTCCCTGCTTCCCGAAGTAGGCGCCGGTCTCGAAGGAGACCCGGTAGTGCCCGGCTTCAACCTGTATCGGTCCCAGGTTCTTGATGCGGCCATCCGCATCGGTTGAACCGGATCCGATTTCTTGCCAGCCGGATGCCGTCTTGGCTTCCAGCGTGGCCTTGACACCGGAGGCAGGCCTCCCGGTCCCGGTGTCGAGTACATGGGTGGTGATGTGACTGCGTTCAGTCGAAACATCTGCCATTGATAACTAACTCCTTGGTTAAGGCGTCTTCTGGTGAGGTCGGTGGCGGTCTAGTTCTGGACCGCGCTGGAAAGGCGCAGCACTGCGATGGCCCGCAGCTGCTCGGCGACTTCCCGAAGTTCGGTGTCGTCATCGTTACCCAGGCGGCGTTGGCACTCTGCGAGGATCTCCTCGGTGGTGCGTCCGGCGGCGCGGATCAGGAAAACGCGGGAAAAGCGTTCCTCGTAGGCCCGGTTCGCCTCGATGAGGCGGGCGTTGACGTCTTCGTCCAGGTTCAGGGCGGCCTGTTCGTTGCGCGATAGCTTGGCTTCGGCGCTTTCGCCGGCCGCACGCTCCCCGATGCGGGGGTGGTGGGCCAGGGCTGCTTCGATCTCCTGGGCGGTAAAGGGATTGGCACTGCGTTCTGCGGCCTGCGTGAGGTCGCTGACGTCAGTGAAGGGACGTGCAGCAATCAGCTCGTTAACCCAGCGGTCGATGTCAATGCAGGGGCGCAGGACGTCGGCGGCCTCAGAGTTATCCAGCGAATTGAACACTGCAAGTTCCATGGGTGATCAGCTACTTTCAGAAAAAGTCGAACCTCCACGTTCCGGTCGCTGACACCCTTACCACCGGCTGGCAGTGCCGGCTTCGACTCGATGTTTCTGGATCGTGGAATCTTTGTTCCACTACTGTAAGCCACCTCACAGGTGTTCCGTCAAGTGGTTCAGGTCACGAAGTTTAACAAGTATGACTTAATCGGGATTCTGCGCGCGTTAACTAACAATTTTGGGTTTACCCCTTGTAATGCCCTCGGAAGCCCGGCATACTGTTTTCACACAATAAAACTTAAGTTCCACATCTTGGAATTTACGGACACCCCAAGGAGGGTCGCATGACCGCTATTTCATCGGCAAATACGAATTGTTCCAAGGAAGAGCCAATGGTCCTCGCGGCCACCGAGGCACTGCGCACCGGCTTGTTCCAGCCTGTTCCGTGCGTGGACCCGGACCTCTCCCCTCGGCTGAAGATCACCGAGGTGACCCCCGGATTCTGGGATCGGCTGTTGCGCCGGTAGGAGTGCGGGCCGCGAGGCATCAAGACCACGTAGAGATCATGTCCCTGAGGCGTCGGGCATGGTCTTTACGTCTTTAACGGGTCATTGCGCACATTCCGCCGACCTGCCACGGACCGAAGCTAAATCCAGCTCGATACTAGAAATCGGCGGTACCGGATCCCAGTTTTCTTCATGGCTGCCGTTGAATGGTATCGACCTATTTCAGGAAGAGCTGCGAGAGCACGGGTAGAACAACGACGGAGAGCACGCACGTAATCACAATGGCCAGGGCCGTGGGTTCCCCGTCCCCCGTATCGGCCTGGGCCATGATGTACGCGGTGGCCGAGGTCGGCATCGCCGCCATTAAGATGGCGGTATTGAACCACAAGGGATCCAGCTCCGGGGCCAGCAGCAGGAGCAGTGCGACCGTCAGCAGCGGAAGCGCCACCAGCTTGCCCAAAACCATCAAGGGCATCATCGCCCGTGATCCTGGTTCGCCGGCGCCGGTCGGTACCCCGCGTTGCCGCAACCGCTGCACGGTGCGACGCAGCGACAACCCAATGGTGAACAATGCGCCGGGAGCGGCCGCGGCGGCCAGCAGGTCGACGGTCTCATCCAATGGCCCCGGAACGGGCAACTGCCAGATGGCAACGGCGCCGCCAAGCAACATGGCCCACGTCACCGGGTTGTAAACCAGCGCCTGGCGGATGGTGCGCAGGATCCGTCCGCCACTGGGCTTGTGCGGGTGCGCCGTACCAGCTGGCAGCATGAGCTGCGCGAGCACGGGGAACCCCACCATGAAGATGACGTTGTGCACCAGCTGGCCCATTCCGGCGGCAAATCCCGCCGACGGGCCAAGCACCCCAAGGATCACCGGTATCCCCAGGTAGGAGACGTTGCCGAAGCTGGTGGTCAGCATCCCGGCCATGGCGCGGGGCGCTGAACAACGCACGAGGTATCGGTAGGTCACCCAACACAGGAGCGCGATTCCCAGGGCAGCGCCGGCACTGATGCCCAAAAAGGCTCCCGGAACGCCTTCGCTGACATTCGCGTGGGCCACCACACGATAGAGCAGCGCGGGCAAGGCAACGTAGAAGACAAAGACGTTCAGGGCTGGCTCGACGCTGGCGGGGAACTTCGGTGAGTAGCTGGCGCCATAACCGACGAGCATCACGAAGAACAGCGGCAATACGCCATAGAGTACGTCGAGGAACACGCCTCTCCTTATTTTTCCTTCTGTGGGCTCTTCAAGGGTAGTAGTCCACGGCCGGGCAATGGGAAACGGTGGCCACACGCGCCTTCACGAAGGAAGGGGTGTGGCCACCGTTTGCCGGGAGTCCCGCCGGTTGAACCGGTGGGTGGGTGGTTAGGCGTCGCCGCCAGCGTTGCCCGAACGTCCCGCGTTGGGGTTGTTCAGGTCATACTTCTGATGCGCCTTGATCGGGGTATCAGCCGGGATCTCGCCCCGCTCCGCCAGGGCCTGCAGGGTCTTGACGACCAGGGAATGCGCGTCGATCTTGAAGAACCGGCGCGCCGCGGCCCGGGTATCACTAAACCCAAACCCGTCCGCTCCCAGGGTGTGGTACTCACCGGGCACGTAGGGGCGCACCTGTTCAAGCACCGCCCGCTGGTAATCACTGGTCGCGATCACCGGGCCGGTCGCCGATTCCAGCTGACCGGTCAGGTACGGGGTCGGACGCTTAGCACCCGGGTCTTCCATGATGACCTGGTCGCAGTGCTGACCTTCCCGGGCCAACTCGTTCCACGAGGTCACCGACCACACATCGGCAGACACTCCCCACTCGGTGGCCAGGATGTCCTGGGCTTCCAACGCCCACGGCACCGCGACCCCCGAGCCCAGCAGCTGGGCGCGCGGCCCGTCAATCGAGGCTTCCTTGAGCAGGTAAATGCCCTTGATGATCCCCTCAACATCCACGTTCTCCGGCTCGGCCGGCTGAATGATCGGCTCGTTGTACACCGTCAGGTAGTACATCACGTTCGGATCCGGGTGCTCCCCGCCATACATGCGCTCCAGGCCTGAACGCATGATGTGCCCGATCTCGTACCCGTAGGCCGGGTCGTAGGCCACCACCGCCGGGTTGGTCAACGCCAGCAGCGGGGAATGCCCATCAGCGTGCTGCAGCCCCTCACCGGTCAGGGTGGTGCGTCCAGCGGTCG
>NZ_JAVGCZ010000023.1:0-43443 GCF_052928425.1 Glutamicibacter sp. BSL13 | reverse complement strand
CCCATCCAGCGGCCTGGCCCAGGTGCTTGACCGGGGCCAGGGCGCTGTTGGCCAGCCAACCGGCGGCCCCGGTGTTGGCCAGCGCGGTGCCCAGGGTGAGGGTGGCGGCCATGAAGATCAGCATCGCCCACGGCACCGCCTTCAGCGCCTTGGCCAGCGGCACCGATCCGAAGCCCGGGCTGGTCACCAGCAGGGCGCCGAGCAGTGCCACGATCGCGGGGTGCAGCTGGTGCAGCGGTTCGGTGCACCACAGCACCACCACCGCGGCCACCAGCAGGGCCGCCCGGGACTGGGCCACGCTCAGCGGACCGGTCAACGGCACCGGCGAGTTCTGCTGCAGCTGCTCCAGGCTCACCGCCAGCCGGGCCTTGCGGTCCTGGTGGCCGGTGAACATCCACAGGATCAGTTCGGCCGCCAGGTGGGATGAGACGAACGCCAGCGGCAGCCCGTAGAGCAGCCAGGAGGCGAAGGAGAATCCGCTGAACCCGGAGGCCTGCAGGATCTGGCTGGTGATCAGGTGCGCCCCGGCCCCCAGGTAGGAGCCGACCGCGGAAAGCAGGATCACCGAGGGGAAGACCAGGGACAGGGCCAGCACCACCCGCGGCCGGTCGCCCAGCGCCTTGGCCAGGGCCACGAACACCGGGATGGCCAGGGCGGCCCGCCCGGCGGGGGAGGGCATCGCAAAGGCGGTGGCCACCAGCACCCCGGCCACCAGGTGCACCAGCTGGCGCGGGGTGCGCGCCCCGGCCACGATGTAGGCCGCGGCCCGGGTGGCCAGCCCGGTGGCGGTGATCCCGGCGGCGATGACGAACGCGGCCAGCAGCAGCCAGATGGTGTCCTCCCCCAGGGAGGCGAACAGCTCGGCTTCGGGCAGCACCCCCATCAGCACCAGCACCAGGGCGGCGCCCAGCGCCACGTAGGTGTCGGAGACCGGGGAGAAGATCCACAGCCAGATCGCCACCGCGAACACCCCCAGGGTCAGCGCGCCCTGGGCCGGCAGCGCCGTGCCCGGATCCGCCGGCTGCTCGAACACGCTGAGGATGCACCAGGTGATGAACCCGGCCAGCAGCACGGCGGCGATGACCGCGGCCCAACGCTGCCGGCTCCACGCCCGGGCGGTGCGCGCCTCGGGGACCGGCACGGCAGCGGCCGGGGCGGTGCTGTAGCGGAAGCGCTCGGTGCTGTGGGTGCGCTGCCTGGTGCCGGTCATGACTCGGCTCCCAGGGTGCTGGCCATGCAGTCGGCGAAGCGTTCACTGCCGGCGGCGGCCGGGGCCAGGGCGTCGGCGTCGAAGCTGATTCCGAAGCAGGTGCCCTGCCCGGCGCCGGATTCCACCCAGGCGCTGCCCCGGTGGGCTTCGGCGACCGCCTTGACCACCGCCAGGCCCAGGCCCATGCCCGGCTGGCCGCGGTCCGCACCCTGGGTGCGGTAGCTTTCCAGCAGGCTGCGGGCCTGCTCGGCCTCCAGCCCCGCCCCGTGGTCCTGGACCCAGAAGCTGGCGGTGCCGCCGGTGACCGCCGAACCCAGGTGGATGGTGTCCCCCGGACCGGTGAACTGCACGGCGTTGCCGATCAGCTGGCGCAGCGCATCGGTGATGCGCGCCGGATCCAGCCAGGCCTTGGTGGCGGAGGTGGCCTCGATCGCCAGGTGGCGTCCGGCCAGCAGGTCGCTGCCCGAGGCCTGCGCGGCGATCTGGGCGGTCACCTCCCCGACGGACACCCACTGCGGGGCAACGAAACCGGGGTTGGTGCTCTGGGCCAGGATTTCCAGGTCCGCCAGGCACTGGCCCATCTGCCCAATCAGGTCCTGTGCCTGGGCGGCCATGTGGGAGCGCTTGGTGGTGGACAGCTCCCCGCGGGCCAGTTCGCGCACCGCAACGGCCAGGCGGTGCTGCGGTTCGGACAGGTGTGCCCGGGCCTCGGCGATAAAGTGGCGTTGGGCCAGGTGGGATCCCTCCACCCGGTCCAGCATGGCGTTGACCGTCTCGGCCAGCTGCGCCAGGTCATCCCGGCCGTGCACCGGGATGCGGGCCGAGAGGTCCTGGGCGGTGATCTGCTCGGCGGTTTCGCGCACCGCGCGGATCGGGCGCATGATGTGCCGGGCCACCAGCCAGGCGATCCCGGCGGTCAACGCCAGGCCGCCGGCGGCGATGGCCAGCAGCAGCACGGTGTGCCGGTCGGCCTGCTCCTGCGCGGCCCCGGTGAAGTGGGCAACCACCAGGTGCGCCTCGGTGGAAGGGTCGGCGACCGCGGTCCCCTCACCGGTGGCTTCGGCCTTCGCCCAGCGCACCGGCCCATGGCTGGTGTCGTACACGCCGGAGGACTGCGGGTCCTGCACGATGCGCTGCAGCAGGGCGTGGTCCGTGGCCAGGCGGTCCCCGGCCTGGTCCAGTGCGCCCTGGGCGGTGTACACCTGCTGCCCGGCCTCACCGATGATCGCTTCACCGGCCACCGGCTGCTGGCGGGCGACGTAGCGTTCCATCAGCTCATCCATCGAGGTGAACGGCTTGGCGGTCTGCGGGTCCAGACCCTCGGCGGCGAAAGTGCGGAACTCCTGGATCTCCTGGGTAATGCCGGCGTTCGCGGCCTCGGCGATCTGTCCGGACATCACCGAGCGCATGGTGACGGTGACGGCCAGCAGGGTCAGCGCGGTGGTGACCACGATCCAGCCAACGATCCGCCAGCGGGCGGAGACCGCCGAACCCTGGCCCTGGACCGGCTGCTTCGCCGCGGCGGTCTCGGCGCCGCCGTCCGGGGTCTGGCGCAGCGGGTGCCCAGCGGGGGTTTGCGTGTCAATGGTCTTAGTCATCGTCCTCACCGCCCCGGTCATCCGCAACGTCATCGTCGGAATCGGATTCGGCCGTGGGAGTGGTCCCCGGGTTGGCTGAGGGCACCGTGGAAGCCGGCCCCTGCCGGGCCGGCGGCACCGGCTCGGCCTCCCCCGGCGCTTCGGTACCCGGCGCGGAGGTTCCCGGTTTGGGGGTGTCCGGTTCGGGCGTGTCCGGTTTGGGCGTGTCCGGGGCCGGGGAGAGTTCGACAATCACCGGCTCTTGGGGCGGGGTTGGTGGATTGGCGGTGTCGGCCAGCAGCTGGCTGGCCGTCGCCAGACCGGCCGGAACGGCCAGCACGACGAGAATGATAAGTATGCGTCTGATCATGTCCCCAACACTAGAAATCCCTTGTGAGACCGTAATTAGACGTTCGTGAGACTCAGATGACGAGTGCATGAGAGCTTTATGAGAAAAACCGGCGC
The DNA here is from genome assembly GCF_052928425.1 of Glutamicibacter sp. BSL13. Lineage (NCBI taxonomy): Bacteria > Bacillati > Actinomycetota > Actinomycetes > Micrococcales > Micrococcaceae > Glutamicibacter > Glutamicibacter sp. BSL13. Next base: position 40,191 of record NZ_JAVGCZ010000023.1, on the reverse strand, counting down.
TGACCTTGCCACTTAAGGTGTCCTTCAGCCTTGCCAAGGGATGCCTGCGGGACGCTGGCCAGCACGGCCCGGGCGTTGCACAATCAGGTATGGGCAACTCTGTGCAATCGTTCTACGGCCGCGATACTCTGCGCTATGTGCGCCTGATGCTGCTGGTCGTTCCGCTGCTGCTGGTGGTGGCCATCATCGTCTACGGCGTCGTGAACCAGCGGATTGAATCATCCATCAGCTCCTACTATTTGGGTCCCGCGCGCGACCTGTTCGTGGCCATGCTGGTCACCACCGGGGTGCTGCTGGTGGTATATAGCGGCCCGCCCCTGGAAGACCTGTCGCTGAACCTGGCCGGGTTCTACGCCATGTTCGTGGCACTGGTGCCCACCAAGCTCGGGCAAACGCTGCAGGAGCTATCGCAGGACGAACGGGTGAAGCTGGTGCTCTCGGTGCGCGTGGCAATCATTGCCATCCTGGTGGTGACCGCAGTTTTCGCGTGGCTCGGCTGGCGCACCAAGCGGTGGCCGCGCCGGGAGTTCATGCACAACCTGCCCACCACCGTGCTGACCCTCATCGGGGTGGTGCTCCTGACCGGATTTCTGGTGCTGCTGACCTGGAGAACGATCGAGGGGGCAGAATTTACCGGGGTGCATGCCTCGGCCGCGGCCTTGATGATCGGCAGCATGGGCATCGCCATCGCCAGCCATGTGGGCCCGGCCCGGCTGTGCCCGGGTGGCGGGGCCGGCGAGCGCAGCTGGCATTACGCGGTGCTCGTGGGGCTGATGGCCGCAGGGCTCATCGCCTGGCCCGTCCTTGAGGCGTTGGGGATCTCCCAGGCGCTGTTCATTGTCGAATGGTTCGAGATCGGGCTGTTCTCATACTTCTGGTACCTGGAATCCCGTCGCCTGTGGCACGAACCGGAACGCACCGCGCCGATCCTCGGCTAAGGGCACCGGCCCGTGCGGGGCCCCCGATCTTGGGATCCGGGCGCCTTTTGGCCTACTGGCCAGGGGCGGTTGCCGGACCGGCGGCCGCGGCTCCGGGTTCCGGGGCGGTCGAGGTTTCCACGAGCAGCGCGGCGGCGATGGCGTCAAAGGCACCGAGCGTGGCGAAGAGCTTGGCCGGTTCCTGCGGCAGCGGCCAACTGGAGAGCTTGACGGCCACGGCTTCGGCCGGACGGTTGATGTAGACCAGCTGGCCGTGGATCCCCATGCACAGGAACACGTCATTGCCCGGGTAGGGGAACCAGAGCTGGTTGCGGTACATGCCGCCGGGCATCCGGTAGTCGCCGGGGCTGGTGGCAAAAGCGTCCCGTGAATCCGGTGCCCCCGCCAGGGTTTCGGCCATCCACGTTGAGGAGAGCACCCGCTGCCCGCTCAGGGAGAGACCGTCGTTCAGCAGCATGGACCCGAAGCGGGCCATGTCCCGCAGGCTGGCGCTGATCCCCCCGTCAAAGGTGCCGGTCCCGAACTGGTCAATGTCAAGGACGGCGTCCGCCTCGGCGCCGATCTTGCCCCAGAGCACCGCGGACATCAGCTGCGCCATGGGTTGTCCGGCGGCGGCCTCGCACACCCAGCCCAGCATGTCGGTTTCGCAGGAACGGTATTCAAAGAATCCACCGTGCGCGGTCTTGCGCTGCAGCGTCTTCAGGAAGGGGTACATTCCCGTGGGCCCCGGTGCGAGGGTGGGGGCCCAGCCAATGGCCTGCTCCAGCAGCCGGATGCCCGAGAGCGCGTCCAGGTAGTTCTCGGAGAAGTTGATGCCCGAACGCATGTCCAGCAGGTGGCGGATCGTCGCCCCGGCGTACCCGGTGCCCTCCAGTTCGGGAAGATAGTCGGTGAGCTGGGCATCGGCATCCAGCGTCCCGGCGTCGCAGAGCGCGCCGGCCACCACCCCGATCAGGGACTTGCTCACCGACATCAGCAGGTGGACCGAGTCTGCGTTCATCTGCCCGAAATACTGTTCGGTGAGCACCTGGCCGCGGTGCAGCAGCATCCACCCGTCGGTGTTGGTCGAGGCCATGACCGCTCCCACGCTGACCGGTGCCTGCCCGGGCACGGTGCCCGGAACCAGCACCGAATCCAGGTCACGGTGCGCGGCCGGCAGCTCGGCCACCGGCCCGGACCCCCGTGCGATGGGCGCGGTGGGCAGGAAGTCGGCCATGTGCTGGAAGGACCAGTGCAGGTTCTGCGGCTGCTTCCAGTTCGTGACGTCCACCATCACGGCATTGCCCTGTTGATCCATGGCGTCCATGGCAGTTCCTTCCCAAGAAAATGTCGCTGTACCCATACCGTGTTGCTCCGATAGTACGACGGAGACTACCACTGCCCAGGTGATTGCCGGGCGCTTCTGCCAGTCCCCCATCAGGCTGGTGCCCAGAACCGTGCCGGGGCCACGCCCATGCACCCACTGCATGGGCGTGTAGCAGTACTGGCCGAAAGGCGGGTGAGTCACACAGAAACCTATGAATGATCCAGATTTTTCCTGCTATTCGCTGAAAACTTCGCTTTCGCTTATGCGCTGGCCCACAGGAAGGAATACGGTAAGAACAGACTATTCTCCGTCGGCGACCCTGCGGAACCGGCGACCATTTTTCGGTGCGGGCCCCAAAGGGTCCGCGTCGGCACGACACGAAGGCTTGATATTGAACGGCAACGCAACGTTTAGGCATCACAACGTGGCCCTTTTGGCCGTCAATAGGGTGCAGGCACCGGTGGTGCTCAGCTCCGCCGAATTCGACGAGCGACTGGCCCCCAGCCTGAAACGTTTGCGACTGTCCAAGAAACTGCTCGAACGCGCCTCCGGGGTGAAGGAACGCCGCTGGTGGTCCGAGGGCACCGGTTTTGACGACGCCGCGGTGGAAGCCGGCGGCAAGGCCATGGCCGAAGCCGGCATCGAGCCGGGGCAAATCGGCCTGCTGATCAACACGTCGGTGACCCGGCGCAACCTGGAACCCTCGGTGGCCTCCAAGATCCACCACGACCTGGGGCTGCCCTCCTCGGCGATGAACTTCGACGTGGCCAACGCCTGCCTCGGGTTCGTCAACGGCATGTCCCTGGCGGCGAACATGATCGACTCCGGACAGATCAAGTACGCGCTGATCGTGGCCGGGGAAGACGCCCAGCCCACCCAGGAAACCACGTTCCAGCGGCTGAATGCGGAAAACTCCACCCGCGAGGACTACCTGCGCGAATTCGCCACCCTCACCCTGGGGTCGGGGGCCGCCGCCGCAGTGGTGGGCCCCGCCGACGAACACCCCGGTGGCCACCGAATCGTGGGCGGGGTCTCCCGGGCCGGCACCCAGCACCACGAATTGTGCGTCGGCGGGCCGGCCGGCATGTACACCGACACCAAGGGGCTGCTGGATAACGGGCTGGACCTGGTGGTCAACGCCTGGCAAGAGGCGCACCAGTCCGGCTGGGATTGGCGTTCAATGGACCGTTACGTCACCCACCAGGTCTCCAAGTCCTACACCAACGCCATCATCAAGGCGGTGGGCCTGATCCGTGACCGGGTGCCGGTCACCTTCCCCAAGTGGGGCAATGTCGGCCCGGCCTCGCTGCCGATGACCCTGTCGCAGGAAGCCGAAACCCTCAAGCCCGGCGACCGCGTGCTGTGCATGGGCGTGGGTTCGGGACTGAACACCACCATGATGGAGCTGGCTTGGTAACTGAGATTTTTCCCGGTGTCGCTGCACGGTACTCGGGCTATCTCGAAGTGCCCTCCACCTCCGCGGTAGATCCGGCCGGCACCACCCACCGGTGGCACCTGCTGGACAACCATGGCGAACTGGAAGAACGCGGAATCAGCCCCGTGGGCACCTTGCTGTGCGTGCACGGCAACCCCACCTGGTCCTACCTGTGGCGCGAGCTGCTCAACCACGTCTCGGCCCACGCCCTGCCCTGGCGGGTGGTCGCAGTGGACCAGCTGGACATGGGCTTCTCCCCGCGCACTGCGGTCCTGCGTCGGTTGGCCGACCGCGTCAACGACCTCGGGAATCTGACCGCTGCCCTGGGCTTGGACGGCCCGGTCATCACGGTGGGACACGACTGGGGCGGCATCATTTCCCTGGGCTGGGCCTTGGAACACCAGCAGCAGCTGGCCGGGGTGGTGTTGACCAACACCGCGGTGCACCCTGCGGGGTTCCAGATGCCTGCCGCGCTGCGCCTTGCCTCCCACCCGGCCGTGCACGGCTGGGGAACCAAGAGCACCGACGCGTTCCTGCGGGTAACCCATTCGCTGGCCCACCCCAAACTGGATCCCGGTACCCGTGAGGCGTTCATGGCACCGTACACCAGCGCCGAGCGGCGCGATGGGGTGGCGAACTTTGTTGCCGACATCCCCTTCGCCCCGGACCACCCCAGCCGCTCCACCCTGGAGACCATTGCCGAATCCCTTCGCACGCTCTTCGTTCCGGCCCTGCTGCTGTGGGGGCCCAAGGACCCGGTCTTCTCCGACCGCTACCTGCGGGACTTGATGTCCCGGCTCCCCCACGCCCAGGTGCACCGCTTCGAAGGCGCGGGACACCTGCTGCCCGAGGACCGCGACATCGCCACCCCCATCTTCGACTGGCTGGACAAGCAGAACCAGCAGGACGGGCCTGCAGGGCGTGCCGAACCGCTGAACGGCTACCGGCCCATGCTGGCCGAACTGGATGCCCGTACGCAGGACGACACCGCGGCGGTGGTGGACGTCAGCCCACCACGCACCCTGTCCTGGTCGGACCTGGGCCACCGGGTGAACACCCTGGCCGCCGGGCTGGCCAGCATTGGGGTCCGCTCGGGCAGCCGGGTCAACCTGCTGGTGCCCCCGGGCATCGAACTGACCTCCCTGATCTACGCCTGCCTGCGGCTGGGCGCGGTGATCGTGGTCGCCGACGCCGGTTTGGGAACCAAGGGGCTGGGCCGGGCCATCCGCGGCGCCGGGCCGGACTACCTGATCGGCATTGAACGCGCCCTGACCGGGGCCCGGGTGCTGGGCTGGCCTGGCACCAAGGTGGCCGTGGATGACCTGCCGACGGCAAAGCTCAAGCTGCTGGGCGTGGCGCGCACGGTGCCAGAGCTGCTGCTCACCGGCGCGGCCGCCAACCCCATCGCCGACGATTTCACGGCCGCTGATCCGGACGCGGACGCCGCGGTGCTCTTCACCTCCGGCTCGACCGGCCCGGCCAAGGGCGTGGTCTACACGCACCGGCAGCTGGCCGCCATGCGCGACACCCTGGCCGAAACCTACGACCTGAAGGCCGGCTCCGCGCTGGTGGCCGGGTTTGCCCCCTTCGCGCTGCTCGGCCCGGCGCTGGGTGCCACCTCGGTCACCCCGGACATGGATGTCACCGCACCGCGCACGCTCACCGCCGCCGCCCTGGCCAATGCCGCCGCGGCGGTCAACGCAAGCACGGTGTTCGCCTCCCCAGCCGCCCTGGCCAACGTGGTGGCCACCAGCGGGCGTCTGGATGCCGGGCAACGCCAGGTCCTGGAGCAGGTCACCCTGATGCTCTCGGCCGGGGCACCGGTGCCCGAGCCCCTGCTGGCCAAGGTTCAACAGCTGGTGCCCCACGCCGGGGTGCACACCCCCTATGGGATGACCGAGGCCCTGCCGGTGACGGACATTGACCTGGACGAGATCCGGGCGGCCGGCAACGGCAATGGCGTCTGTGTCGGCACCCCCGTCGCCGGGGCGCAGATCGCGATCGCTGCCCTGGACGCCTCCGGGAACGCGGCGGATGAGCCCACTACGACCCCGGAGCTCACCGGGGAGATCCTGGTTCGGGCTCCCCACGTCAAGGACCGCTACGACAGGCTCTGGATCACCGAGCAGCAAAGCGTCTCCATCCCCGGATGGCACCGGACCGGGGACGTTGGCCACCTGGATGCCGAGGGACGCCTGTGGGTCGAAGGCCGCCTGGGCCACGTGGTGTGCACCGCCCGCGGGCCGTTGACCCCGGTCGCCGCGGAGCAGGCGGCGGAGTCGGTGCCCGGCGCCGGACGCGCCGCCCTGGTCGGTGTCGGACCGGCCGGCACCCAGGTGGCCGTGGTGGTCATGGAGACCAATCCGCCGGCCAAACGGCCCGGCACGGCGTCCACGGCCCTGGCCAACGAGGTCCGGGAGGCGGTGTCCGCCGCCGGTGTCGAGGTGGCGGCGGTGCTCGTGGTCCCGGATCTTCCCACCGACATCCGGCACAACTCCAAGATTGATCGTGCCGCCCTGGCAGCCTGGGCCGAAAAGACCCTGGCCGGAGGAAGGATCCGCAAACCATGAGCACCCCTGAATCCCCAGCAACACCGCGCCGGGTGCTGGTCACCGGCGCCAGCGGCCTGCTCGGCGGAGCCGTCGCCGAATTGTTGCGCACCAAGGGGCACCATGTTCGCACCTTTCAGCGGCGTGCTTCGAACGGCGCCAAGGATGAAGTCCTGGGATCGCTGACGGACCAGGGAGCGGTCAATCGTGCCGCCAAGGGCATGGACGCGGTCATTCACCTGGCGGCGAAGGTCTCCTTCACCGGGGACTGGGACGAGTTCGTCTCCACGAACATCGTCGGCACCAGGAACCTGTTGCAGGCCGCTCAGGAATCCGGGGGTTCGGATTTCGTCTTCGTCTCCTCCCCCTCGGTAGCGCACTTCGGCGCAGCCCTGGCCGGGGAGTCGGCGGGCACCGCCGACCCGGAACGCGCCCGGGGGTTCTACGCCCGCTCCAAGGCGGCCGCGGAACTGATCGCCCTGTCGGAGGACCAGCCCGAATTCCGGGTGACGGCCATCCGGCCGCACGTTGTCTGGGGCCCGGGTGACACACAGTTGGTCGAGCGTGTCATCCAGCGCGCCAAGGCGGGCCGGCTGCCCCTGCTGGACCAGGGTGCAGCACTGATTGATACCACCTACATCGACAACGCCGCCGCCGCGATCGTGCGAGGGCTGGAACGCATGGATCATGCCCACGGCCGTGCCCTGGTGGTAACCAACGGGGAACCACGCCCGGTTGGAGAACTCATGGCGGGAATCTGCCAGGCTGGCGGCGCACCGGCCCCCAAACTGAACGTGCCGGGCTGGTTGGCCCGCGGCGCGGGATCGGTGATTGAAAAAGCGTGGCTGGCTGCCGGCCGCCGCAACCTGGTGACCGACGAACCTCCAATGACCCGATTCCTGGCCGAGCAGCTGTCCACCGCCCACTGGTTCGATCAACGTCAAACGCACGAAATCCTGGACTGGAAGCCGGAAGTCAGCATCGATGAGGGAATTGAGCGCCTCCGTGCCCACTACAGTGGCTCGCCGGTTGGCTAGCAACGCGATCTTGTAGCCCCACAGCACAGGAGCCGGGGCAGGCCGCAGTTGATTCTCAGCTTCCTTACATTCGGTGCGGCCTGCGGCCCCATGTAGTAGAGACTTGATGCCATGGACAAGCCCGAAGCAGTCACCACCCAGGACTCAACCGTCGAACAGTGGACGGCGGCACTGGCCCAGTCCACCGGTTCGCCCGGTGGCGGCGCCGGTGCCGGATTGATGCTGGCCATTGCCGCCTCCCTGATCTCCATGGTTGCCGGTTACACGGATGCGCAGGAACCGCAGGCCGCCCACGTGCAGAGCATTCGACGCCGTGCCTTGGAGTTGCGGCAGACGGCACTGCGCCTGGCGGACGAAGACGCCTCCGCATCCAAGGCCTTCGGCGCCGCGTTCCACCTGGAGCCTGGAAGAGAACGCGAGACCGCGATCAAGAATGCCAGCATCAACGCTGCCCGGGCCTCGGCGACGCTGGGCAAGCACGCCGTTATGGCCATTGACGACCTTGAATGGCTGGCCCTGAACGGCAACCAGGCGCTGATTTCCGATGTGGTGGTCGCTTTGGGCTCATTGCGCGCCACGCTTGCTGGCGCCCGTACTAATGTCAGCTTCGACCTGGCCAGCTCGACAACCGACGATTCATCGATGGCCGAACTGCGCCGGCAACACCAGGACCTCTTCGCTGCACTGCGTGAATTTGAAGCGGCTATCGAACGCCTCGATATGATCGCCTCCGGGATTGACCGGCGCGCGGCCCCGACCAGAGCCTAGACGTACCCGAAACGAAAATACGGCGGTGCCCGGCGGTGCAACCCCTCCTAGCGTTGCCGGGCTCTACGCGTTGGTCAGTCGTTTCTTCCGGCCAGCTTCCTCGGTAGTCCCCGCTACGACAAACCCACTGCGCGCCCCTGTTCATCGACATCCATGTGCATGGCGGCCGGCACCTTGGGAAGGCCAGGCATGGTTGTGATCGCCCCGGTGATGGCCACAATGAAACCGGCCCCCGTCTTGGGAACGATCTCGCGGACCTGCAACGTGAATCCTTCGGGGGCTCCCAGGAGCGTGGGGTCATCGGAGAACGAATACTGGGTCTTGGCCATGCACACCGGCAGGTCGTCCCAGCCGTTGGCGTGGATCTGCTCGAGCATCCGCCTTGCCTTGGCAGAATACTCAACGCCCACTCCGCCATAGAGCTCGCGCACCAGGGTTAGGATCTTCTCCTCAACCGGTTGCGTCAGCTCGTACAACGGGGAGAAATTGTTCGGTGGTTCAATGGCCCGCAAGACCGCGGCGGCCAGCTCCCCGGCCCCGGCACCGCCGTGGCCCCAGACATCGGCTACGGCGCATTCAATGTTGTTCGCCGCGGCCCATTCGGTGACCACCGCCAATTCCGCTTCGGTATCCGTGGTGAATCGGTTGATGCCGATGACCGGCTGGATACCGAACTTCGAGATGTTCAAGGCATGCCGGGCGAGGTTCGTCAGGCCTGCGCGCACGGCCTCGATGTCTTCTTCACGCAGCTGCTCCAGGGACACTCCCCCGTGCATTTTCAGGGCACGAATGGTGGCCACGATGACGACGGTGTCCGGGTCGCACCCGGCATAGCGGGCCTTGATGTCCATGAACTTCTCGGCGCCCAGGTCGGTGCCGAAGCCGGCCTCGGTCACCACGATGTCGGCCAGCGTACGCGCGGTATTGGTGGCGACCGCCGAGTTGCAGCCATGCGCAATGTTGGCGAATGGCCCGCCATGGATGAGGGCGGGGGTACCGCCTATGGTCTGGACGAGGTTGGGTTTGATCGCCTCCTTGAGCAGCAAGGCCATGGCACCGGCGGCCCCCAGGTCGTCCACGGTGACCGGAGCGTTGTCGCGGGTATAGCCGATGGTCATGCGGCCGAGCCGGGCGCGCAAGTCCTCCAGCCCGGTGGCCAGGCAGAATACCGCCATGACCTCGGAAGCAGCGGTGATCTCGAAACCGGTTTCCCGCGGCATCCCGTCGGCCGGCCCACCAAGGCCGATGACCACGTTGCGCAGCGCCCGGTCGTTCATGTCTACGGCGCGTTTGAAGGTGATGCGCCGCGGATCAATGCCCAGGGAATTTCCCTGGTGCAGGTGGTTGTCGATCAGTGCCATCAACAGGTTGTTCGCGCTGGTGATGGCATGGAAATCCCCGGTGAAATGCAGGTTGATCTCATCCATCGGGAGCACCTGCGACTTGCCGCCGCCGGTGGCCCCACCCTTCATGCCGAAACTCGGGCCCACAGAGGGTTCACGCAGGGCGATCATGGTTTTCGTTCCCGCGGCGGCCAAGGCATCACCCAAGCCCACCACCATGGTGGATTTCCCTTCCCCCGCGGGTGTCGGGGACATGCCGCTGACCAGGACCACCTTTCCCAGACCGGAACCGCGAGCAGTCAGCAGGGCCGGGTCGATCTTGGCCTTGTACCTGCCGTAAGGCTCCACCGCAGTCTCCGGGATCCCGGCCGACCGGGCGATCTGCGAAATTGGCTTGAGCACCGCTCGCGAGGCAATGGCAAGATCACTCATGTCGGTTTCTGGCGTGGAAGTCATCGTGTGCCCCTATCTGGCTTCCCTAGTCGGGGGAAAATGAACCCCAGGGTCCTTGGTTTTCCTCGATTCACCTTCAAGCTACCACTGAGGAGGTCGCGGGCGGTGGGATGTCCCGGCCAAATTCTCATCTACTGAGAACCGCCGGACCATGGGCCGTGATTGGGAAAACCGGGGATTGCGTGTGGTTGGCGCTGAATCCCGGGGCCTTCTGATCCCGGTTGGGCGCATGCCTGCGCCCATCCCCGCCCCCAGCGACTGCTCCGACCGGTGGAAGCGTCATCCCGAATGCAACGGCTTTTCAGGCAGACGCGTATCGTCGTTCCGGGCGGCCCACTCCCCCGTACTTCAGGTTCACCTGCACCAGCCCTTCCTCCGCCAAATACTCCAGGTAGCGGCGGGCGCTGACCCGGGAAATGCCGAGTTGTTCTGCCGTTTCGGTGGCTGAGATCGGCTGCGGCGCCTGCTTGAGGATCTTCTCCACGAGCTCCAGCGTTTCGATGCTGCAGCCCTTGGGCAGTGGCCGGTGTTCCTGCCCCTTTCCCAATCCGAAGAGCCGATTGACGTCCTCCTGCTGCAGCTGCTGATCCGAGGTTTGCAGGGGCGCATAGGAGCTTCGGTAATGCTCAAGCCGTTCATTGAGATCGTCCCGGGAGAACGGCTTCATCAAGTAGTGCACGATTCCCCCGCGCAACGCCCTGCGGACCGTGTCCATTTCCCGGGCGGCGCTGATGACCAGTACGTCCAGGTCGGGTTTGATCGTTCGCAGCTGCTGCAGCAGATCCAGCCCATTGATGTCCGGCAGGTGGATGTCCAGTAGCACCAGTGCCGGGTTCAGTGATTCGACGGCCTTGACGGCCTCGGCCCCGTTATGCGCGACCCCCACCACGGCGAACCCGTCGATGCTGTTCACGAAGCCGGAGTGAACCTTGGCGACCATGAAATCGTCGTCGATCACCAGTACCTTGATCATCTGGCGTGCTGTCCTTTACTTTGCGAGTGTGGCGGTGAAGAGCGCACCGTTGTCGTTCCTGGCCATCACGCGCCCGCCGTGGCGCTGGCAGACCAGGCGGGCCAGCGCCAAGCCAAAACCGCGCCCTCCCGCGGCGTGGTGGTCCTTGGTCGAGAACCCCTGGGCGAAGATCTCCTCAATGACCCCGTCGTCAATTCCGGGGCCGTTATCCGCGACGGTGATGGCTATTTGGGAATCCGTGTCTTCGATGGTGATCTGGATGTGGGCGTCACGAATCTGGGTCACGGCCTCTATTGCATTATCCGTCAAGTTGCCAACCACCGTGGTCAGGTCGCGGGCCAGTGCGTCTTCGCACCGGCTGAGGCGGGATTCCTCGTTCAGTTCCAGCTGGATGCCACGTTCCGAGGCGACGCTGGCCTTGGCGATCAGCAGTGCTGCCACCGTGGGATCCTCAATCGAGGTCGACACGCTGTCGAACAACTGGCTGCGGCTGAGGCTGACCCCTTCAATGAAGCGCTCCACTTCCCCATATTCTTCGAGTTTGATGAGTCCGGAAATCGCATGCAGCTGGTTCGCGAACTCATGGGTTTGGGCGCGCAACATGTCGCTGGTGGCCTTGGTGTTACCCAGTTCCTGTTCCAGGCGGCTTAGCTCCGTGCGGTCGCGGAACGTGGTCACCGATCCCAGATCCCGTTCCCCTCGGCTGATGGGCATGCGGTTGAAGACCAGAACCCGCTCCCCGATCAGGAACTGCCGGTCGGCTTCCTCCTGCTGGGTGAGAAGGGCACGGGTCACCTGCGGGGCGACATTCAGCTCCTCCAATGTGCGCCCCACACAGTCTTCAGGCAGGCGCAGCAGTTCAATGGCCACATCGTTGGCCAGGGTGATCCGGTGGTTGGGGGAAACCGAGATCACGCCCTCCTTCACCCCATGCAGCAGCGCCTCGCGATGTTCAAAGAGCTTGGTGATGTCCCGCGGCTCCATTCCCCTGGTCTGGTGCTTGACCTTTCGGGCCAGCAGGACTGAGCCTCCGGCTCCGAGCAGGATGCACACCAGCAGGGTGAACAGCACGCTGGGCGCGATCTCCCGGAGCAGCTCGGCGGTATTGGGGTAGCTTTGCCCGGCCCCCACCATCCCGATCAGCTTTCCCTCCTCGTTCAGCACCGGGATGTGGGCGATCAGTTCATGCTTCCCGTCATGGACGCGTTCTCCGCGCCACGCGCGGCCCTGGGTCACGGTGCTGTCCGGGGTGAGGATGGAGGAGTTGACTTCATCGGGGTAGCTGGAGGTGATGATCGTGCCCGCAGCGTCGGCGATGGCCACGAAATCCAGGCCCGAGATGCTGCGCGCGGACTCGGCCATGGCAGGCAGGGCCGAACCCATCTCCGGGGCCGCATCGGGCAGGAGCGCGCGCAGCAGGGGATTGGAAGCCAGGGATTCAGCCGCGGACAGGCTTCTGCGGGTTTCGGACTTCTCAAAATTGTTGGTCGCCTGATTCACCGATACGGCGATGACCCCGGTGAGAACGACCCCAATGATCAACAGCTGCATGATCAGGTACTGCCCGGCCAAAGTCAGTTGCCGACCGGGCTTTCGCCCCCTCGCGGCATTGGCCGTTTTCATGTGTCTCGTTCTCCTCTTGCCGCCATTGATGTTGCGGCGTTCTCCACCCTTTAGCGTACCGAAGCGACGCGAGATCGGGATCACATTTTTTGGTTACACAATGAACAATATCTACTCTGCTTACGCAAACGTGACGCGCGGCACCGCGGGCCATAGTGTCTAAAGCACTCGCCCAACAATGAAGGTAGTGAGGCACGAATCCGATGAAAACTCTCAAATCCCTGCGCAAGGTGGCCACCATTGCCGCCGCCGCGGCACTGGCACTGACCGCCACCGGCTGTGGTGTCACCTCCGAGAACTCGTCCGAAGGCCAGTCGGCGGACAGTGGACCGGTGACCGGACTGCGCATCATGGTTCCCAACACCGCCGGCGGCGGTTATGACACCACCGCCCGCGTGGCCGCCAAGGTCATGGATGAGGCGGACATTGCTTCGAACCCCGAGGTCTTCAATCTGGCCGGTGCCGGGGGCACCGTGGGGCTGGCCCGCCTGGTCAATGAAAAGGGCACCGGGGACCTGTCAATGCTGATGGGTCTGGGCGTGGTGGGCGCCAGCTACACCAACGAATCCGATGCGAAGCTGACCGAAACCACCCCGATTGCCAAGCTCATCGAGGAGCCGGGAGCGATCATGGTCTCCAAGGACTCCCCGTACAAGACCATCGACGATTTGGTTCAGGCCTGGAAGAAGGATCCGGGCAAGCTTTCGGTCGGCGGCGGCTCCTCGCCGGGCGGCCCGGACCACCTGCTGCCGATGCAGCTGGCCCAGGCCGTGGGCATTGACCCGAAGAAGGTGAACTTCGTTTCCTACGACGGCGGCGGGGATCTGTTGCCGGCCATCCTGGGCAACAAGCTGGCGTTCGCCGCCTCCGGTGCCGGTGAATACATGCAGCAGATCGAAGAGGGCTCGGTGCGCGTCCTGGCCACCAGCGGCGAAGAGCGCCTGGAGGGCGTGGATGCCCCGACACTCCAGGAGTCCGGCATCGACCTGGTCTTCTCCAACTGGCGCGGCATTGTCGCCCCGCCGGAAATCTCGGACGCCGACAAGCAGAAGTGGATTGACGTCGTCACCAAGATGCACGACTCCGAGCAGTGGAAGGAAGCACTGGAGACCAACGGCTGGAGCGATGCGTTCATGACCGGTGAGGACTTCTCCAGCTTCCTGAGCGAACAGGATGAGCGCGTGGCCAACGTGCTCAAGGCCCTGGGGCTGGCGTGAGCGAAGTAGCCACAACAAGGAAGAAGCGCGTCGAACTGCTGTTCGCCGCGTTTCTTCTCTTGGTGGGAATCCTGGTGTTCGTTGACGCGTCGCAGCTTCATGTGACGTACTCCCAGGCCGACGTGGTCGGGCCCAAGGCCCTGCCCTACGTGGTCTCGGTGATCCTGGTCCTCTCCGCCGTGGCGCTGGCCATCACCGTATGGCGCGGCAACCTCGCCCAGGGCGAGGAAGGCGAAGACGTGGACCTGAGCCAGCCCTCGGACTGGAAAACCCTGCTGCCGCTGATCGGAGTGTTCGTGGTGAACATCCTGCTGATCAACTGGGCCGGCTGGGTCATCTCCGGCACGCTGCTGTTCTTCGGTTCGGCTCTGTGCCTGGGTGCCCGACGCTATGTCCTGACCCTGGTCATCTCCCTGGTCATGGCGCTGGGATCCTTCTATGGTTTCTACCTCGGCCTGGGCATCAAGCTGCCGGCCGGGATCCTGTCGGGGGTGTTGTAGGTGGATACGCTCAGCCTCCTGATGGACGGCTTCGCCGCCGCCCTGACCCCCATCAACCTGCTGTTCGCGTTCGCCGGGGTCATCCTGGGCACCGCGGTCGGTGTACTTCCGGGCATCGGTCCGGCCATGGCGGTGGCGCTGCTGCTGCCGGTCACCTACGGGATGGAGACCTCCAGTGCGCTGATCATGTTCGCCGGCATCTACTACGGCGGCATGTACGGCGGTTCAACCACCTCCATCCTGCTTAACACCCCCGGTGAATCCGCAACGGTGATCACCGCCATCGAGGGGCACAAGATGGCCAAGGCCGGCCGTGCCGCCCAGGCGCTGGCCACCGCAGCCATCGGCTCCTTCGTGGCCGGGACCATCGGCACCGCCCTGCTGGTGACGGTGGCCCCCTTCGTGGTGAAGTTCGCGGTGAGCCTGGGCGCCCCCAGCTACTTCGCGATCATGGTGCTGGCACTGATTACCGTGACCGCGGTCCTGGGTTCCTCCAAGATCCGAGGTTTTGCCTCCCTGGGCCTCGGCCTGGCCATCGGCTTGGTGGGCATGGACCCGGTCTCCGGGCAGAGCAGGCTCACCTTCGGCTTCGCGCCGCTGGTGGACGGGTTGGACATTGTGGTGGTGGCCGTCGCGATCTTCGCGATTGGCGAGGCCCTGTGGATTGCCGCGCACCTGCGCCGCACCCCCACCCGCACCATTCCGGTCGGCGCCCCGTGGATGGGCAAGGAAGACTGGAAGCGGTCCTGGAAGCCGTGGCTGCGCGGCACCGCGTACGGCTTCCCCTTTGGGGCCCTGCCCGCGGGCGGCGCCGAGGTGCCAACCTTCCTGTCCTACGTGACCGAGAAAAAGCTGTCCAAGCACCCCGAGGAGTTTGGCCACGGCGCCATCGAGGGCGTGGCGGGCCCGGAGGCGGCGAACAATGCCTCGGCCGCCGGCACCCTCACCCCGATGCTCGCCCTGGGCCTGCCGACCAACGCCACCGCCGCGGTCATGCTCGCCTTCCTGGTCATGAAGGGCATCCAGCCCGGTCCGCTGCTGTTTGAAAATGAGCCGGCACTGGTGTGGGCGCTGATCGCGAGCCTGTTCATCGGCAACACCCTGTTGCTGCTGATCAACCTGCCGCTGGCCCCGGTCTGGGCGAAGCTGCTGCAGATCCCCCGCCCCTACCTGTATGCCGGGATCCTGTTCTTCGCCACGCTGGGCGCGTTCTCGGTAAACATGCAGACCGCGGACCTGTGGCTGCTGCTGGTCATCGGGCTGCTCGGCTTCGCACTGCGCCGCTTCGGGCTGCCGGTGTTGCCGCTGATCCTAGGTGTCATCATCGGGCCGATGGCCGAGGAACAACTGCGCAAGACCTTCCAGCTCAGTGCCGGTGAAGTTTCCGGGCTGTGGAGCGAGCCGGTGGCGGTGACGATCTACATCATCATTGCCATCCTGCTGCTCCTGCCGGTCATCTTCATGGCAATCCGCCGTTCCCGCGGCGGCTCCTCCGAACTGGCCCAAGGGCTGGCCGGGGGCGGCAACCTCACCGAGGACGAACTCTCGCCCCTGGACCACCAGCACCTGAAGGGCGGAAGCCATGTGGCCGAAAAGAGCCGGCCGCATGGGGAAGATACCAGGAAGGATCACTCATGAGCATCGTGGTCGGATACATCCCTTCCCCGGAAGGAGAGGCGGCACTGCAGCGGGCCATCCTCGAGGCCGAGCGTTCCCAAAGCCGGCTCACCGTCGTCAACGCGTCCAAGGGTGATACCCCCATCGACAACCGGCTGATTGATGCCAAGCAGCATCATGAGCTGGAAGAACGCCTCGCCGCGTCGGGAGTGGACTTCTGGATCGAGCGCTCGCCGGTGGGCTCCGACCCGGCGGACAAGATCCTGGGCGTGGCCCGTGCCCAGCGGGCCGAACTCATTGTCATCGGCATGCGCAAGCGCTCGCCGGTGGGCAAGTTCATCATGGGAAGCACGGCGCAGCGGATCCTGTTGCAGGCCGAATGCCCGGTGCTCTCCCTGAAGGCCGAGTACGCCTGGTAGCCAAGGCACCGGTTCACCGCCCCAATACAAAACTGCCCTGCGGCAACTGGTTCTCCAGTTGCCGCAGGGCAGTTGCAGTTCCGGCGGAAGGTCCAGACCTACTGCTGGTACGGGTTGGTCGGGGCTGCCGGTCCGCTTCCGGGCTGGGGCGTGTTCGGCATCTGCGGATTGGTCGGAGCCGACGGGCCCGCCGGGGACTGCGGCCCGGCCGGGAACTGCGGATCAGTGCCCGGGGCGTGGCCGCCAGCCAGACGCACCAGTTCCGCGGTGTTCTCCGCGGTGCGAATCGCGGCCAGCAGCGATTCAAGGCTGGCGCGGGCCAGGACCAGGTAGAGCAGGACGAAGAGCGGTCCGAGGATCAACAGCGTGAAGATGCCGAAGCCGGTGCTGGCCTGGAAGCTGCTGAACACGGCCACGAGGTAACCGATACCCAGCATCACCATGATCAGGATGTAGACGATCTTGATGATGGTCGGGGTGACGAAGCGGCGGAAGTCGAGATCGAAAAGCGCCTTCATGTTTCTCTCACTTTCTTGGGGGCTAGTGACACACGAGACGTTACCCGATCTTGTGGACAAAAAGGTAGCAGCATGACGAGGAGTGTTTTTGATACACACAAGTTAGACAGACCTCGTTGCCGCGGCCCTCCTGCACGGTCACGACTCCCCCCCACCAGGATGACTCCTTGGAAAAGCGCAAAACCCGGTATTCACCAGGGAAAGAACATCCCACCGGTGAATACCGGGCTGCACAGCCACGAACCAGGCCGAAAACGTTCACGGCACGCCAGCGCGAAGCGGAACTCGCGCGCTGCCGCTCCTTCGATCAGCAGCGCTGCCCAAGCGCCCAGGCTAGGTCCGCGTGCGCAACATTGGGGCAGGGCTTTATGACGCGTCCAGGGCTACCCGGGCCTGGTGCACCAGCTCAGCGCTGGTGGCATCGATGTGCCCGCTGCCGCCGCCGGGACCGGCAGCTCCCCCGTTGACGCTGTGCCGGGCGGAGAGGTGGACCCCATCCAAATGGCGCAACCTGGGAATGTCGCCAATGCGTACTCCCCCGCCAGCCTGGATCTGCACGCGCCCTTCTGCCAATTGGTGAAGCTGGGTCAACGTGTCCACGCCGTCGATGGAACGCGTCGCTCCCCCGGAGGTCAGGACCCGGGTGGCGCCGAGCTCGACGAGATCCCGGATGATCCGCTGCGGTTCGATGCCGCGCTCCAGTAAGACGTCCACACAGCGGTGCACGGTGATTTCGGCATCCGGGTTCACGCTGCGTGCGGCGGTGGCCAGCTGGCCGAGCACCGGCAGGTCCAAGGCGCTCTCTGCACCGTCCAGCGCTCCGATCACCACGCCCTGCGCGCCAAGCTCCATGCTGCAGACGATGTCCGCGACCATTGCCTCAACCTCGGTGGCATCGTAGACGTATCCGCCGGGCCTGGGACGGATCAGCACGTGAACCGGCAGGCCCACCTCGATGGTGGTGCGCAGGATCCCCACCGAGGGGGTCAGCCCTCCGGTGGACAGTGCCGAGCACAGCTCCACCCGCTCGGCCCCCTCACTGCGGGCGATGCGGGCACCGGCAGCGTCCTGGACCGCGATTTCCAGTACGGGCATGGCTAGGCTCCGTGCGGGCGGGCTGCGAACAGCTGGGCGCCAAGGTCCGGGTCTTCCATGTCCTGGTCGAACGGGAACATGGGACGCTCGATCTTTCGGTGGCCCAGGCGCAGCAGGTCCTGGTCCACGCCGCCGGGGGTCAGTGCGAGCATCCATCCTTCAGCCAGGTCGAACAGTTCCGGTTCCAGGTAGCCGATCTTGACCACGACGAGGTCAAAGTCGGTGGCCTGCAGCCCGGCGGCGGCGAAGTCGGAACGGGTGTGGTAGGGCTTGCGCCGTTCGGTGATGATGGCGTGCACCCCACCGACCCGCACCACGGCGACCCGCCCACTGGTGGCATCCCCGTCGGTGAGGCTGTGCACGACGCCGCTGAGCTCTGCGGGACCGGAATGCACGTGGTCCACCCGCGCCCCGGCCTCCAGGCTGATCTCGGCACCCAGTCCGGCCTCGAAGCACGCGGCCACGGCCGGGGCATCAAAGACCGAGGCGACCACGACGCGCAGGGAATCCTGCCCGGTGAGCCGTTCATCGGCCAGCAGTTCGCGCAGCGTCCAGGTCACGTCTCCGGATCCGCCGGCGGTCGGGTTGTCCCCGGAATCGGAGATCACGTAGGGGCGCGGCGCGTCTTCGGCCAGCGCGGCGGCCAGGCATTCCTCCAGGGAGGCGGCCGGGGCCACGAACTTGAAGTCCGCGCGGGCCTGCCAGTAGCGCTTGGCCAGCTCGGTGGCCTGCTGCCCGATCAGTTCGGCGTCATCACCGGTGACCACCACGGTGGCGTAGCAGCGCGGTTCATCGGCCCAGGCGTAGCCCACCCAGATCGAGGCGTCGGTGACCCCGTCAAGGGCTTCAATGTCCGGGATGGCGGCGTAGATGCCCTTGGCCGGTTCCAGCCGGGTGGAGGTCTTCTCCCCGGGCAGCAGCACCGGGATCCGCACGAACGCCTTGTGCGGTGCGCCGGCACCGGATTGCAGCCGATCCACCAGGTTGCGCAGGGCGCGCTGCTTGGTTTCCTGCTCATCCTCGTGCGGGGCCATGCGGTAGCAGGTGATCAGGTCGCACTGCTCAACCAGATCGGCGGTGACGTTGCCGTGCAGGTCCATGGTGGCCGAAACCAGGCAGCGCGGTGCACCGGCCTTCTGGCTTTCCTCATCCAGGGCGCTGCGCACGGCGCGGGCCAGGTCCGCCTCCGCGTCCTGGCGCCCCAGCACGGTCATGGCGCCATGGATGTCAAAGAAGAAACCATCGAACGGGCCGTGCTCGTGGATCATGGCGATCAGATCGCGCTTGAGCGTCTCATAGACTTCGGGCTCAACCATGCCTCCGGGCAGGGAGCGGGCGTGGACCAGCGGGATGGCGGTGAACGCGGCGTCCAGGGCGGCGTCATAGTTCTCGTGCTCAGGCTGCAGGAAACTGTACCGGCCCATCAGCGCGTCATCGCGGGTGAAGTTGAAGGCCTCGAACCCCGAACGGTGCGGGGAGAAGTTCGAGGCTTCAATCGACATGCCGCCGAAGCCGATTTTCAGTGCTGCAGGGGTTGGGTTCACGAGACGGTTTCCTTTCATGGAGGGTCGTGGCGTCGGAGCGCCGCCCACCGGCTAGGCCGGCGGGTCTGAAAATTCTGCGGGGAGGCTGGGCTGGCTCAGCAACTCGATCAAGGCGATCTCCGCGGCGCCAATCAGCCCGGCGTGCGCCCCGGCCATTGCCGCTTCCACGCGCAGCCCGGAGGTGGCCATGGGCAGACAGCGTTCATAAAGCTGGGAGCGCACCGCAGCCACGTAGACGCTGGCGCTGGACAGGGTGCCGGTGAGGTAGACGTCCCCGGGATTGAAGAAGTTCACCACGGTGCTCAGCGCGAGCCCGAGTTGCCGGCCGGCCTCGCGCACCACTCCATTGGCGGCCGGGTGCCCGTCACGCACCAGCTGGATCACGTCGTGGATGTCATCGACATGGGTGCCCACCGCGGCCAGGTCGCGCACGATGGCCGCGCCGGAGGCAATGGTTTCCAGGCAGCCGCGGTTGCCGCAGGAGCACAACCGGTCCCCGGCGGCCTCAACCTTGGTGTGCGTGATGTCCCCGGCGGCGTAGGAGGATCCGCGGAAGAGCTCGCCGTTGGCCATGATGCCCGAGCCGATGCCGGATCCGGCGATCAGCGTGATCGAGTTGGCGGCGGCGTCATCGCCCCGGGTCAGGTACTCCCCCAGCGCCGCCAGGTTCGCATCGTTGTCCATGTTCACCGGTATGCCCATTTTTTGCCGGGCCATCTCGGCCACCGGCTGGTTGTGCCAACCGGGCATGCGCGAGGGCGAGACGACCACGCCTCGCTCCACATCCACCGGTCCGGGCAGACACAGGCCCACCGCCAGCAGCTGTCCGCCATCCTCGGCCGCCACCTGCCTCAGCGCCGCCCAGAGAGTGTCCAAGGTGGCATCCACCCCCTGGCCGACATCGATCCGCACCTCGCGGATGGACAGGATCTTGCGGGACATGTCCGCCACCCCAACCCGCGCGTGGCGCGAACCCATGGAGATCACCCCAAGGCGTCCGGACTGGTAACGCAAGGTCAGCAGCTTGCCGGGGCGCCCGCCACGGGAGAGCGCGGCACCGCCTTCAACGATGAGCCCGGCCTCGGCCAGTTCATTGACTTTTGCCGAGATCGTGGAGGGAGCCAGTTCAAACTCGCGGGCCAGGGCCGAGCGGGTGACCGGTTCAACAGCGATGCGATGGATGATGTCCGCCGCCAGGTTTCCAGAAGCCATGAACACATCCTCTCATTGGTCGTATACGACGCCTTCTATTACCAAGATTCGCAAAACTTTTTTCGATTCAGGTGCAAGTCTTTGCTCTCGTGACCTATACTACACATAGTTTGATCATAAGTATCAATACTTTGTTCGATGTTGAATAAAGGTTGGCGGCGGATCGTCAGCCACTCACACCGTTAGCGAGGAACTCATGGCTTTCGACCAGAGACGCATGAAAAAGTCCGTCACCGCCGGCCTGGCAGCGCTGGCGCTGCTGCTCACCGGTTGCGGCGGGGCAAACAGCAACACCAACTCCGCCACCGACGGCGACAGCGATGCCGCGGCCAAGACCGTGCCGGCCGGCGTGGACACCAACACCGTGAACTACGCCCTGCCGCCGAACGCCACGCCAAACTGGATCCTGCCGATCGGCGTGGCCGGCAAGATGGCCACCCACAACTCCTCCATCCACCAGGCCCTGTGGTCCCCGATGTTCACCTTCGACGGCTCCAAGGGCGAAATGGCCATGGACACCGAAACCGGAATCGCCGACAAGGTGGAATACTCCGAGGACGGCAAGCAGGTCACCTTCCACATGCGTGACATGCACTGGTCCGACGGAGAACCGATCACCACCCGCGACGTGGAATTCTGGTTCAACCTGATCAAGGCGAACAAGGAACAGTGGGGCGGGTACAAGGAAGGCCGTCTGCCGGACAACATCACCGACGTGGAGTACACCGACGAGAAGACCTTCACGGTCACCTTCGACAAGGTCTACAACCAGGACTGGCTGAACTCCGGCCAGCTGGCTTCCGTGCGCCCGCTGCCGCACCATGCCTGGGCCAAGACCAGCCAGGACGGCAAGGTCGGGGACGCGGACCGCACCGAGAAGGGCGCCAAGGAGATCTTCAAGTTCCTGATGAAGGAATCGGAAAACATCTCGGACTACGTGGACAACCCGCTGTGGAAGGTGGTCTCCGGCCCGTTCACCCTCGGCGGCTTTGACAACTCCGGCAAGGTCACACTGGAGAAGAACGAAAACTACGACGGCAAGGACGCCGCCCAGGTCCAGACCGTGAACCTGCTGCCGTTCACCTCCGCCGACGCCGAAGTGAACCTGCTGCGCTCCAAGGGCATTGACTACGGCTACATTCCCACCTCACTGCTGAACCAGCAGCAGCAGTTCCAGGCGAACAACTACAACATGGACCCCTGGCAAGGGTGGGCCATCACCTACATGCCCTACAACTTCAACAACCCGAAGATGGGCGATGTCTTCAAGCAGCTCTACGTGCGCCAGGCGCTGCAGTCCTCGGTGGACCAGAGCACCATCTCCGAAAAGGTCTGGATGGGCGGGGCCAACCCGGTCTATGGCCCGGTGCCGCAGGACATCGAGTCCCACTACCTTTCGGACACCCAGAAGAACAACCCCTACCCGTACGACATCGAAAAGGCCAAGCAGCTGTTCGCCGACCACGGCTGGAAGGCCGGCAGCGACGGCATCCTGGTCTGCGAGTCGGCCGGCGCCGGGGACTCGGACTGCGGCGAGGGCATCAAGGAAGGCACCAAGATGGAGCTGACCATGATGGTGCAAAACGGTTCGGAGGAGGCGGACAAGCAGTTTGCCGCCATCCAGTCCTCCTTGCGTGAGGCCGGGGTCGCGGTGAGCTTCGACCGCGCGCCGCTGAACTCGGTGCTCAACCGCACCGTGCCGTGTGAAGCCGACTCCTCAGACTGCAACTGGCAGTTCTCCTACTTCGGTGCCGCCGGCTCCTGGTACTTCCCGGCCTACCCGACCGGTGAGCGGATCTTCGCCACCGGCGCCTCGGTGAACTTCGGCAACTACTCCAACCCGAAGGCCGATGAGCTGATGACCAAGGCACTGGAGAGCAACGACCCGCAGATCATGCAGGACTACTCGGCGCTGCTGGCCGAGGACCTGCCGGTGATGTGGCTGCCCAACCCGGTGTACCAGGTCTCGGTGATCCGCGACGGCATGACCGGCACCACCCAGGACCCGACCGGGAACTTCTTCCCGCAGCGCTGGGGCTGGAACAAGTAATACCTGCGGTGTGTCCGTGGCCCGGCGCCGTTGCGCGGGGCCGGGCCACGGGCAGGCACACAACTTTTGAAAGGACTATCGCCGATGACGACTACCGCCGTCCGGGATAATTCGAATATCCGCCTCTTCGGGCTGTTCATGATCAAACGCCTGGTGCAGGCCGCGGTGGTGATCGCCATTGTGTCGGTCATCGTCTTCCTGCTGCTGCAGGCACTGCCCGGGGGCCCGGCCCGCGGCATTCTGGGCCAGGCGGCCACGCCCGCCCAGATCGAGGCCTTCAACCATGAGATGGGCTTCGACCTGCCGCTGATCCAGCAGTACTTCAACTACGTCAGCCAGTGGCTGACCGGGGACCTGGGCCGCTCGTTCGTGATGAACGAGGACGTCTCCTCGCTGATCGCCCAGCGCCTGCCCAAGACCCTGATCCTGGCGATCGCCGCCGTGGGCGGGGCCCTGCTGGTCTCCATCCCGCTGGGGATGGCCCAGGCGCTGCGCCGCAACAAGCCCTTTGACTACATCATCACCGGCATCAACTTCGTGGTCTACTCCACCCCCAGCTTCTTTCTGGGCCTGCTGCTGATCATGTTCTTCGCCCAGCTATTGGGCATCCTTCCGGCCAGTGCCCCGCAGGGCAACACCGTGGGCGAAATCCTGGCCCAGCCCAAGGAAATGGTGCTGCCGGTGCTCACCAGCGGCCTGGCCGGGGTGGCCACCTTCTCCCGCTACATGCGCTCCTCCACCATTGACAACCTGCACGAGGACTACGTGCGTACCGCCCGGGCCAAGGGCACCGCGATGAAGCGGGTCGTGGCCCGCCACGTGCTGCGCAACTCGCTGACCCCGGTGGTGACCATGCTCGGCTACTACCTGCCGGTGATGTTCGGCGGGGCGCTGGTGGTGGAGCAGCTGTTCAACTACCCGGGCATGGGCCTGCTGTTCTGGAATGCGGCACAGACCACCGACTTCCCGGTGCTGCTGGGCTGCATCCTGGTGATCTCCCTGGCCACCGTGATCGGCTCGCTGCTGGCCGATATCACCCAGTTCATCCTCGATCCGCGTTCCCGTGGAGGCGTCAAATGAGTGAGACAACCAAGAACCCGACGACCCCGGGCACCCCGGCGCGCAGCTCCGAGGCGGCGATGAGCCCGGCCAGGCGCGCAGTGCGCCAGTTCTTCTCCAACAAGCTCGCGGTGCTGGGCACCGCCATCCTGGTGGCCCTGGTGCTCTTCAGCTTCCTGGGACCACTGTTGTACCCCACCGAACAGGTCTCCACGAACCTGATGGCCTCCAACCTCACCCCCGGGGAGCAAGGGCACGTGCTGGGCACCGACGGGCTGGGCTATGACGTGCTCGGCCGGCTGATGGTCGCCGGACAGACCTCCATCCTGGTGGGCCTTGCCGCCGGCGTGCTGGCCACCGTGATCGGCACCCTGTGGGGTTCAATCGCCGGCTACGCCGGGGGCTGGGTGGACGCGGTGATGATGCGCATCGTGGATGCGGGCATCGCGGTGCCCGGCATCTTCCTGCTGCTGGTGATCTCCGCGATCGTGCGCCCCAGTGAGTCCATGATGGTGCTGATCATCGGCCTGGTCTCCTGGCTGGTGCCCGCGCGCCTGACCCGTGCCGAGGCCCTGAGCCTGAAGACCCGGGACTACGTGCTGGCGGTGAAGGCCACCGGCGGCAGCAACACCCGCGCCGTGGTGCGCCACATCATCCCGAACACCATCGGCACCGTCGTGGTCAACGCGACCTTCCAGGTGGCCGACGCGATCCTGCTGATCGCCTACATCTCCTTCCTGGGCATGGGCCTGCAGCCACCGGCCACCGACTGGGGCGCGATGCTCAGCGAAGGCATCTCCTCGGTCTACTCCGGGGCCTGGTGGCTGATCTTCCCGGCGGGCATCGCCATTGTTCTTGTAGTTTGCGCGTTCAACTTCATCGGTGATGGGTTGCGCGACATGTTTGATGTGCGAGGTCAGCAGTGAACCAGAACCCTACCCCCGAATCCACCCGGCGGGCGCGCCGCGCGGCCGAGCCGGCCGAGGTGGCGCTGCAGGTGTCGGACCTGGAAGTGGACTTCGTGACCAAGAACCGCACCGTCAACGCGGTGCGCGGGGTCAGCTTCGAGGTCAACCGCGGCGAGGTGCTGGCGGTGGTCGGTGAATCCGGCTCCGGCAAGACCATCACCTCACTGGCGGCGCTGGGCCTGCTGCCCAGCACCGCCCGCACCCGCGGTTCCCTGCAGGTCGCCGGGCACCAGGTGCTCGGCAGCCCGGACTCGATGATGGACACGTTGCGCGGCAACGTGGTCTCCATGGTCTTCCAGGAGCCGATGACCGCCCTGAACCCGTCCATGAAAATCGGTGCGCAGATCGCCGAGGCGATCCTGAACCACACCGAGGCCAGCAAGGCCCAGGCCCACGAGCGGGCGGTGAGCCTGCTGGAGAAGGTCGGCATCCCCGACCCGGCCAGCAAGGCCCGCAACTATCCACACCAGCTCTCCGGCGGCCAGCGCCAACGCGTGGTCATCGCCATCGCCCTGGCCTGCAACCCGGCGGTGATCATCGCCGACGAGCCGACCACGGCACTGGATGTGACGGTGCAGGCCGAGATCCTGGAGCTGTTGCGCCAGCTGGTGCGCGAAACCAACACCGCCCTGGTGCTGATCACCCACAACATGGGGGTCGTGGCCGACCTGGCCGACCGGGTGGTGGTGATGAAGTCCGGGCTCGTGGTGGAAAGCGGACCGGCGTTCGAGGTGCTGCGCACCCCCACCGATCCCTACACCCAGGCGCTGCTGGCCGCGGTGCCCAAGCTGCCGCAGATGCAGCTTGAGCAGCGGGAAGTCAGCGCCCCAACCGTGCCCGACGCCCAGGAGGCACCACGCCGTGCGGCCGGGGAGGAAATCCTGGTGATGGGCGAGGTCTGCGTGGACTTCACCTCCGGCACCCGCAAGATCCGGGCGGTGGACCACGCCGAGCTGGTGATCCACCAGAACCAGATCGTCGGGCTGGTGGGCGAGTCCGGTTCGGGCAAGTCCACGCTGGGCCGGGTCCCGCTCGGGCTGGTGCCGTTGAGCTCCGGCAGGGTGGAACTGTTCGGCCAGGACATCTCCGGCCTGTCGCACCGGGCGCTGCGCCGGCTGCGCTCCCGGCTGGGCATCATCTTCCAGGACCCGGGCGGCTCCCTGGACCCGCGCATGACGCTGGGCGATTCGATTGCCGAGCCGATGATCATGCACCGCAAGGAGCTGGCCGATCCCGGCCGCGGCTTCCGCGAGCGCCGGGTCGCCGAACTGATTGACGCGGTCCGCCTGCCCAAGGACACGGCGCTGCGCTACCCGCATGAGCTCTCCGGTGGGCAGCGCCAGCGCATCGGCCTGGCCCGGGCGCTGGCCCTGGCCCCGAAGCTGCTGATCGCCGACGAGCCGACCAGCGCCCTGGATGTCTCGGTGCAGGACGAGGTGCTCACCCTGCTGCTGGAGCTGCAGCAGGAGCACGGATTCGGCTGCCTGTTCATCAGCCACGACCTGGCGGTGGTGCATTCGGTGTGCGACTCGGTCAGCGTGATGCGCCAGGGCCAGGTCCTGGAGTCCGGTCCGGCGGCCCGGGTGCTCACCGACCCGCAGCAGGACTACACCCGGCAGCTGCTGGCCTCGGTCCCCTCCCCGGATCCAGAAGCCCAGGCGCTGCGCCGCCAGGCCCGCCGGGAACTGCTCGCACTTGGAAGTGAAGGGAAATAGTTGAAGGCACGACTAGGAATAGACATCGGCGGCACCGGGATCTTGGCGGTGATGCTGGATCCGGCCGGCCAGGTGCTGGCCAAGTGTGCCACCCCCTCCCCGGCCTCCGAGGGCGGGGACGCCATGGTGCAGGCCGTGCGCCGGGTCAGTGTCGAGGCAATCGCCCAGTCCGGGGCCACCCCGATCAGTGCCGGGGTCGGTGCCGCCGGGGTGATTGACGCGCACGGCGTGGTCAGGGTGGCCAGCGACTCGTTTAGCGGCTGGCAGGGCTACCATCTGGGGGCCAACCTGCAGCGGGCGCTGTCCATGCCGGTGAGTATCGGCAACGACGTGGCCGCGTTCGTGCTGGCCGAACAGTTCTACGGGGCCGGGTACGGTCACCCCAACTTCTTCGGCATCACGCTGGGCACCGGGGTCGGCGGCGGGCTGGTGCTCGGCGGGCGGTTGTTCACCGGGGAGCACGGCGCGGCCGCGGAAATCGGGCACATCCCCGGCTTCGGCGAGCGCCTGTGCACCTGTGGCCGGCTCGGCCACCTGGAGACCCTGGCCTCGGGCCGCTCGGTGGCGGCACGCTACTACGAGATGACCGGTTCTCCGCTGACCGCCCAGCAGGTGGCCCAAGCCGCCCGGCAGGGCGATGGCGCGGCGCAACAAATTTTCCAGGAGGCCGGCGAGGGCCTGGCCCAGGCGGCCCTGGTGGTTTCCGGGCTGCTGGATCTGTCCGCCTTCGTGATCGGTGGCGGGCTGGCGCGTTCCTGGGATCTGCTGGAACCGGTTATCGGCGCCACACTCGAGGAGATCCCGCCCATTTCCGGGCATCCGGTGAAGATCCTGCCCAGCGAGCTGGGCAGTGAGGCGGTCGCCATCGGCGCGGCCCTGTTCCCGGCGCAGGCCGAGAGCGTGGCCGCCTAGCAAGCGGCAGCATGTCAGTGGCGGCGACTCCTCCCTCATCGGGACGCAGTCGCCGCCACTTTTGTGTTCCGGCGGGTTTGCCTACACCGGGCTGGTGAGCTTCCAGCCGTACCCGGCCGGGTCGCTAAAGCCGGCATGCCATTGGCCGTCCTGCTGGTGCGGTTCCAGAACGTTCCCGGCTCCTGCGGCTCGTGCCGTGTCCAGCAGTGCCTGCAGTGCCTCCCGGGACGTCGCATGATGGCAGAGGGTCAGGGCACCGTCATGGCCCTTGCCCTCGTCGTTGGCCCCGACGTCCTTGGCCAGCCCCTTGCGCGGCAGCAGCCCCAGCCGGAAACCGCCCTCGGTGAGCTGGAAGTCAATGAACTTGTCCCCGTAATCGTGGCGGGTAAGCATTCCCAGCTGCTGGTAGAAGGTGGCGGTCTGCTGGGGCTGCTCACCCCCCAGCAGGACCAGCAGCTCATTCGGCTTGGGCGAGGCCTGCCCGGTGGCGGAGTTCTTCTTGGTGGCCGCGGAGACTTTCCAGATCGCTCCCTGCGGGGCGTGGAAGGAGGCGGAGTAGTCCCCGAAGAACTGTTTCTTGGCCGGTTTGATCATCCGTGCCCCCTGCTGGTGCGCCGCGCCCAGCAGCTGGTCCACATCAGTGGGCTGCTGGAGAATGGCACCGAGGACATACCCGTCAAAGGCCGGGCTTGCCGGAGGTATTCCCTCCCCCGGGACAATGTGCAGCTGACCCTTGCCGTGGATATTCAGCGGTGTATCGGCGGCATCCGTGGCGTTGGCGTCATTGAGCGCGAAGGCTTGGCGGTAAAAGGAGTGGCTGGCGACAGGGTCGGAGGATCTGAGCCGAACCATATCCAGGCGAAGCGGCATTTTGGTTCCTTGTCGAAGTTCGGCGGCTTTCGGTGACGCTGGGGCACCTATGCCTGGTTGATGCGGATGAGGTTGCCTGCCGGATCACGGAAGGCGCAGTCCCGCACCCCGTAGTCCTGATCCATGGGTTCCTGGACCACGTCGGCGCCCGCGGCCTCGAGCCGTGCGAACAGCCCATCAAGGTCATCGCTGGAAAGGGTCAGCGCCGTATAGGCGCCCTTGGCGATCAGCTGCAGGATGGTGGCGCGTTCTTCCTCGTTGATACCCGGGTCCACTGCCGGCGGATGCAGCACGATGGAGGTTTCCGGCTGGCCCACCGGACCAACCGTAATCCAGCGCATGTCCTGGTATCCGACATCCTTGCGGACCTCGAATCCCAGGGCATCGCGGTAGAACCCAAGGGCGGCTTCGCCGTCGGTGTGCGGCAGGAATGCGTAATTGATTTTGATGTCCATGCCTAAAAGCTACCAGCGCTATTTCGCGGCGGCTTCTTGATTCCTGACCGGTCTGGTGACCTGCCGTGACTGGCAGGGAGGGATCCCCGGGCTGCTGGGCGAATGCTCATGCCGGTACACGCTGGGCGCAACTCCCACCAGCTCGGTGAAGCGGGTGCTAAATGTCCCCAATGAGGAAAAGCCCGCCATGAAGCAGGCGTCGGTGACGCTGACATCTCCGCGGCGCAGCAGGGTCATCGCACGTTCGATTCGCCGAGTCATCAAATACGAGTATGGGGACTCGCCATAGATGCGCCGGAACTCCCGGCTCAGGTGGCCGCTGGAGATATGCGCGTCGCGGGCCAACGCCTCAAGGTTCAGTGGCTGGGCGTACTCCCGGTCGATCCGGTCGCGTATCCGGCGGATCAGCACGATGTTTTGGAGTTTGTGCCCTTCGGCTTTCGAGGCGCCCATGCCGCTATTCTTTCACGTCCTGTTGAGGGGGTTTCGGTGACAAGGCAGCGTCTAGAGCGTGAGGCGCTGAATGATGACCGGAAGCATCATCAGGAAGGAAATCAGCGATATCGCCGCAACCGCGTACCCGATAAAAAGTGCGGAGCGGGCCAGCAGCGCTCCCCTGCCCGGGGTGGTCTTCAGCTGGTGCAGGGCCACGTGGCCTGCACCGACGGCGAAGATCGCCACGGTTGCCAGGTCGAAGAACCATAGGGCGAAAACGCTTAGAAGTGCGATGACGAATGCAAAAACAGAAATCTTGTTCAACGGCTGCGACCGGATGGATTCGGTGGTTTGTACTGCGCTCATCGCATTGACCTCCACAGTCATCGTCAACTTTGAGCGTACCCCACACAGGAGCAGCGCCGGATCGCCGTACGCAACATAAGGTAGGAAACAGTACCCCGCCGCAGTCCAAGAAACCGGGCAGGAATTTCAAAGTCGAAGGCTCATTCCGGTTTTGCATCGCCCTATGCGCAGGGGCCGGCCGGTTTGCGCGCTTCGAGCCGTCTGCTGACGGTTGCCGGGTCTATGCGGTGGCGGTCGCCTGAGGCCTTCCCATTGTCAGGCCTAGAGCAATCCACGCGAGAACCGGAACAGCGGCGATGACAGCGGTGGCGCCAAAGGGAAGTATCGAGTTCGAGGTCAGAACAAACGCGGTGCCCATGACGGAGAAAGTACTGGCCATAATCCCCAGGACAGGGACGACAAGTTGAGCATCCCGCCCGGATTCCGACGTGGCCGCAATCCCCACGGCCAGCATCGCCGTCGCTGCTAACAGGGGGACGATGGTCAGTCCGTTCGCCCCGGTAAAGATCGAACCGGTCGCCAAGCAGGCCGCAACGAAGACCTTGAGACGAGAAGACATTCCGAACATTGCAGTTTCCGGCATGGATTCAACCCTTCGTTGCTGGCTGGAGCCTGCCGTGCAGGAAAACCACGCTCCAGCCGTGGAAGTACGTGCCAACCACGATAACCAGCTTGGCTCGCTTTAGCGAACGCTGAGCGTCGGCCCGATGCTTTCCTCTGCTGTCCTCGCGGCCGGGTGGAAGTTAGCTCTGTGCCTCAGCCCTGCTAGTCGAAGAAATCCTCGTCCACTTCAACGACGTCGTATGTCTGCTTTACTTGAACACCGACCCGGTACTTAATCATCAAGGAAACCAGTCTCTTCCCGTCTATCAGGATGACCCGCGACTGGATCCCGGATGCGTAGTCACGAGCGTGCTGGGTAAATGTGCTGGTGGTGATGAAGACTCCGCGGCTCGCGCCAAATCCGTGCAGTGCACCGATGAATGCCTGGATTGTTTCGCGCCCGACGCTGTTGCCTTCCTTGTACCGCTTTGCCTGGACGTAGATTCGTTCCAGGCCCAAGGCGTCCTGGTCAATGACGCCATCGACTCCCCCGTCACCGGTACCGCCTATACGTCGCCCACGCTGCTCTGCCCCTCCATAGCCCATGGCCAGCAACAGCTTGACGACGGCCTCTTCAAAGAAATCGGGGTGGCTGTCGCGTAAGCGCGTCAGCAGGTGTTCCCCCACATCTTTGGTGATTCTGTTGATCCCGAATTCGATCTGTTCGATGGGATCATCCACTACCTGTACCAGGACGGCTTCATCCTTGGGCAGCGCCGTTTTCTTTCCCTGGGGCCAAAATGGTTCGAAGATCTTGTTAGCTTCCGAGAGTGAGTCCAATCCATTGGGATGCTCTGCTGCCCATCTGCGGCCGGCTTCGGTAATCCGGTAGTTGCCACGCGTTGGCCGTTCTATCCATCCGGCCTTGGTCAGGTGGCTGAAGGCCCAGCCCAGTCGCTGTTCGGCACGTAAACCACCGGAGTTGAGGGTCTCTTCTCGGGCAGATTTTGAGAGGCCAGCTGCTTCAATGGATCGGTGAATCAGATCCCGGCGGTGCACGATACTTCCATCTTCGAGTACCGTCAGCACAGGCAAAATGAACTTGGGCCAGACCGGCACCTCGGATTGTCCTTGTTCTGGGACTGGTTCGCTCATTGCTTGTCCTTGGGATCCGCAGGGGTGAGGTTCTACATTCTGGTCATATCACAGGTGGGATCACAAGAAGGCGCAGCTAACAACATACATTCCACAACACAGTTGCCTCTACCGTACTTTGCAAAGTCATCAAGGATACAGAAATCCCCGACACCGCAATGAGCTCATCCGACTTTCGTCGACTTGCCCACGGCAGCGCCGGGGATTTCAAATTTGCGAGGGGGTACTACTTACGCAGACCCAGACGCTCGATCAGCGAGCGGTAGCGCTCAATGTTGGTGTTCTTCAGGTAGCCGAGCATACGACGACGACGACCGACCAGAGCCATCAGACCACGGCGGGTGTGGTGATCGTGCTTGTGCTGCTTCAGGTGCTCGGTCAGGTCCGAGATCCGGCGCGACATCACAGCGATCTGCACCTCGGGCGAACCGGTGTCGCCTTCGTGGGTGGCGTAAGCCTTGATGATTTCCTGCTTGACTGCGGCATCCAGTGCCATACAAACTCCTAGAGTTGGACCGCGCTTACAAGGTAGTGCTCCGGGTTTTGACTCCCAGTGCGAAGCCTACGCAACCGCGGACTGCAGCGTAGGCCAGCGTTAATGCTATCACCGACCCCGGCGTTTTCGCGCCCTCCAGGCATGGGTGAGATATGGCACGTCGACCCGTTCGGCGGCGTCATGGCCAAGGTGCTCGCACCAGTACCAACGCA
The DNA here is from genome assembly GCF_052928425.1 of Glutamicibacter sp. BSL13. Classification (NCBI taxonomy): domain Bacteria; kingdom Bacillati; phylum Actinomycetota; class Actinomycetes; order Micrococcales; family Micrococcaceae; genus Glutamicibacter; species Glutamicibacter sp. BSL13. The sequence goes on along the minus strand of NZ_JAVGCZ010000023.1, from coordinate 8,408 downwards.
AGTTGGACTCAACTTTGTTTCTGGTTGCTTCGTTCGCGCGGCGGTAGTAGCTGCGCGAACGGGTCAGTTCAATGACCTCCTGAAGCGTTAGTGCCATGGACCAGTGCCAGATCCCTGATTCAGGGGCCGCGAACTGGGGTCCGAAGGGCGGAATGAGTTCCGGTCGGTGAACGTCCCCGGCATGCATGATCCGGGTCAGCCGGTGCACCCGGGGCACCGAGACATCCAGCTGGTTCCACAGCAACACCAGCCTGCCCTCTTCGCGAAGCAACCGGGCCGCCTCGGCGCTGGCCTGCTCGGGATCAACCCAGTGCCAGGCTTGGGCGTAGCTGACCACGTCCACGCTGGACTCGGCAAGCCCGGTCTGCTCCCCCGGCGCGAGGACGGTATGCGCACAGGGCAAACGGGAAACGAGAACATCGAGCATGTCCTGGGAAGGATCAACGGCCCACACCTCGACACCCCGCGAGGCCAGCTGTTCGGTAAAGATCCCCGAGCCGCACCCGATGTCGGCCACCTGTTTGACCGGCCCCTCCAGGGTGAAGTCCAGTGCGGCCTGCGGGTACGGGGGTCGGATCCGGTCATAGCTCTTGGCGCCATGCTGGTAGGCGGCGGCCATCGCGGCCCGCTTCTGCTCCGGCAGGATGAAGGCGCGCTGCGGCAGCGAGGGAATCTCAGCCATGATCCGTCAAAGCCCGTGCCCGGCTACGCCTGCTGGGAGAGCACCGAGCGGGCCTGCTCGACGTCTTCGTTCATCTGCTCGATCAGGGCCTCGATGCCGCGGTAGGCGACCATCGGGCGCAGGTGCTTGACGAATTCCACCACGATTTGCTGGCCGTAGAGGTCAAAGTCCCCGAAGTCCTCGGAAGGCCGGTCAATGACGTGGGCCTCGACCACACGCGAAACGCCGTCGAAGGTCGGGTTGGAGCCCACGGAAATCGCGGCCGGCCAACGCATGTCGGCCTCATCCACGAGCCATCCGGCATAGACGCCGTCGGCCGGGATGATGCCGCTGGCGTCGCTGGAAAGATTGGCGGTCGGGAAACCCAGTTCACGTCCGCGCTTGGCGCCGTGAACCACCTCCCCGCGCATCCGATGGGGACGGCCCAGGATCTCGGCGGCGCCCTCAACGTTGCCCGCGGAAAGTTCCTCACGCACCCAGGTGGATGACAGGCGGCGCTTGTCCCCCACATCCTGCACGCCGATGACGTCGAAACCGTACTTTTCGCCCAGCTCGCACATGTACGCGAAGTCCCCGGCATTGTCCTTGCCGAAGCGCACGTCGTGGCCCACCACCACGGCAACGGCACCGAGCTTGTCCACGAACACCTCACGCACAAAGTCCTCGGCGGAGTTCTGCGCGAACTGCAGGGTGTAGTGGATCATCAGGACCGCATCCAACCCCACGGCATCCAGGGTGTCGATGCGGTCGGCCAGGCCCATGATCAGTTCGGGCGCCGATTCGGGGCGGTGCACCAGGGCCGGATGCGGGTCGAAGGTGATCGCGACCGACTTGGCGTCCCGCTGCTTGGCCTGCTGGACCACGCGGTCCAGCACCTGGCAGTGCCCGAGGTGAACCCCGTCAAAGTTGCCAATGGTCACCACCGTGGGACCGACAGCTGCCGGAACCGCTTCAAGACCCTTCCAATAGTGCACGTTGCTCCTTAGGTGTGGTGGAGGGCAGCAAACCTGCCCAAGCAATTCTTACATGTCTGTTAGGCGCGGCGCTCATCGCGGTTGCGGTACAGCCACCACAGACCCACGAACGGCAGAACCAGCGGGACGTAGCCGTATCCCTTGCCGAAGAAGCTCCACACCGAATCGTGGCCGAAAAGCTCGGGGTGGGTGAAGGACAGGATGCCCACCACCAGCACGCCCACCAGTTCGAAGGACACCGCGTAGAGGGCGGTGAACCAGGCCTTCGGCTTGGAGGAGGCCAGGGTCACGGTGGCCAGGATGTACACCAGCCCGGAAATCAGTGACAGGGTGTAGGCCACCGGTGCCTCGGAGAAGTCCCGGAAGAACATTTGGTACAGCGCCCGGATCGTTGCCGAGAGTGCCAGCACGCCGTACACCGCGATGATGATTCGACCCAGGCCCGTGGATCGTGCCGGCTTGGGCGCGCGCTGCTCGCCCTTGCGTGCCGCTGCGGCGTCGACGATGCGCGAGTTGCGCGCCTTTTCACTCATACCAATGCTCCTGCATCCCAAATCTGTTCCATGCGGAACAACATGACGAAAACTATTAGCCCGTTGGCGGTCAGTACCGCGTTGGCCCAGCGGCTCTTGTCGCTGACGGCCCAGAAGAAGGCAATCGGCGGAATCAGCAGGGCGGTGATCAGATAGCCCCAGAATTCCCAGACTTCCCCGGTGATCGGCTGTCCGCCCAGCTGGCGGATCGCGGCGGAGATACCATAAACAACCAGGAAGACTTCGGTCAGTGCCGTGGCGATCAACGCGTAGTCATCCGGGTAGGTGCGGATGATGGTGGCGACCAGTCCCAGCAGCACGGCCAGGCCACAAATGATGGCGCCGGCAATAAAGAAGCCGTCAACGATGATCACAGGCCTGTGCCCTTTCGATACTTGTGCAGGTGTCGTGCTTTTCTCCACCGGTGTTCCCCCACCGGCCGCACACCGCTATTTGGCGGTGAAGACCAGCTGGGTGCGCGCCTTGGCTCCCTGGTCCTTGAGCAACGCCACGAGGGTGCCGTTCGGGGCGAAGGCCGCCACGATCTCGTCCTTCGTAACGTCCATGACGCTGCTGGAGGCGGCGATCGTGCGGCCGAAGGACAACTCCACGGCCTCATCCACGCTCACGGTCCGGTTCGGGAAGAGTGCTGCGGCCGCCTCGTCCAGGGGCAGCATCTCGAATTCCTCTGCCAGTTCGGCCAGCCGCTTGGTCTGGGAAATCTTGTAGGGGCCGACCTCGGTGCGGCGCAGGGCAGTGAGGTGTCCCCCAACGTTCAGGGCCTCCCCCACGTCGCGGGCCAGGGCGCGGATGTAGGTGCCGGAGGAGCAGGATACGATCACGTCCACATCGATGATCTTCCCGCCGTGTTCGCGGCGCACCTGGAGGATGTCGAAGCGGCTGATCGTGACGGGACGGGCCTTCAGCTCCACCTGCTGGCCTTCGCGCACGCGAGCGTAGGAACGCTTGCCGTCCACCTTGATGGCGGAAACCTGGCTAGGCACCTGTTCGATGTCCCCGCGCAGCTTGGACACCTCGCGTTCAATGTCTTCCTCCGTGACCGCCGCGGCGATGCGCTCGGAGAGGATCTCGCCTTCGGCGTCATCGGTGACGGTGGACTGCCCCAGACGAATTGTCGCCGTGTAGGTCTTGTCGTGGCCCACGATGTAGGTCAGCAGACGAGTCGCCTTGTTCACGCCGACCACCAGGACTCCGGTGGCCATGGGATCCAGGGTGCCGGCGTGGCCTACTTTTCGGGTGCCGGCCAGCCGCCTCACACGGGCGACGACATCATGGGAGGTCATTGCTTGGTCCTTGTCGACCAGCACCAGACCTGATGCTTGCGTTTCCTGGGGCTGTCCGGCTTTACTCACGCCCTCCAGTATAGGCGTGGTATCAACTATTTAGCCTGTCCTTATCATCAAGGGTGAGCGGTGACACAGAGTTGGCCAACCGGTGCAGCGCAAAAAGCAGGAGCTTGGACCTGCCGTCATCTGCCGATACTGAATGGAGGCTTCCGGCGGCAAACAACAGCTGAAAACCAAAACTCTCATGCAGCTTGATGGAGGCCGTGTTGTTCTCGTTCGTGAAGTAGTAGACAACGTCGGCGCGAGGGGCGATCCAGGCAAGGCGTGCCGCTGTCAGCGCCCGGCCCACCCCGTGTCTGCGCCACCGCGGGTCGATGGAAATCCCGCCCTGGTAATGCCCTGCCGGCGCGGCACGGTCCGGCTCAGCATGCCAATGGGTCTTGGCAACGCCAATGACAGTATCGTCCTGCATGGCCACGAGACTGACCCGGGATGCGGTCTTCCGCAGTGCTTCGCGGCCCCAGCCGACCTGTCCGCTGCGTTGGCACAACCTCGCCACCCCCGCCTCGGCTTCGGGCCGCGCGCGGCGGATCCGGTACCCTGCAGATGGCTCGCTCAAGGTGTCCAGCCTAGGCTCCAACCGTCTGCTGGTGAGGACAGCAGTCCATCCGCTACCCGCTTTCGGCCCATGAAGTACGTGCTTTTCACGGTTGCCATTGACCGGCGCACACAGCAGTTCATAAAGTCGTGGCTACTCGTGACGGCACATGTCGCCACCGTTGAGCACGGTGTAGCTGGGGCACCGCGCGCATCCCGTTTCCACGGTGTCACTCGCAAACGTTCCCCATCGCTCACTGCCTTCAGTTCTTGCTACGAAACGCTCCCTCTCCTCCGCGATCAGCCTGCCACCTTTTCCAGCGATGCCCGGGAACCATGCGGACCAACTGCAGCTGCTGCGGTCCTTTTTGGAGCGCGGCACCCTTTGACGAGGAATCATCATGAAGCTTCGACACATAGCGGCCGGGGCCGCCGCGTCCGCATTGGCGGTCACGCTCAGCCTTGCCCCCGCCCAGGCCCATCAGCAAGACCACCACCGGCCGCCCACCGGGATCAGCAACGTCAAGACCGTCGCCACCAATCTCGTCGGCCCACTGCGGATCGCTTTTGGAGACCGTGGCTCGATTCTTGTTGCGGAGTCCATGTCCGGGCAGCTGACCTCCATCAGCGCCCACGGCAAGAAGCGGACCCTGGTCAACGCTCCGGGCCGGGAAATCGCCGGGGTCTCCTACGCCCGGCACACCGCCTACTATTTCGACAATCCGGTCGGCAGTGACCAGGCACCGCCAAGCCCCAAGGACCCGGCGTTGCTCAAGTCCATTGACCACCGGGGCAAGGTGCGCACCATCGCGGACCTGGCGGCCTTCGAGCGCAAGCACGACCCGGACGGCAAGACCGTGTACGGGGTACGCAAGGTCTCCAAGGCCTGCCTGGCCCAGGCACCGGCGCTGCGTTCCAAGGGCGAGGTCTACTCCCACCCCTACTCCAGCGCGCCGGTGCGCAGCGGCGTGTACGTTGGGGACGCCGGGGCCAACGCGATCCTGCACGTGGACCGCCGCGGCAAGACCCGGCTGGTCAAGGCCCTGCCGGCCGAGCCCATCAAGATCACCGAAACCGTGCGCCAGCTGGCCTCGGAGTCCGGAATCCAGATCCCGGACTGCATGCTGGGCCTGACCTACTGGGCCCAGCCGGTACCCACCGACATCACGGTGAAGGGCAACTGGATGTACTACACGGTGCTTCCCGGCGCCCCGGGTGAGTCCCTGGCCACCGGCAAGGTCTACAAGATGAACCTGCACACCAAGAAGACCTACACGGTGGCCAGCGGCCTGAACGCACCGACCGGTGTGGCCGTGGATCACCGTGGCGCGGTGTACGTCTCCGAACTGTTCGGCGGCGGGGTGGCCAAGGTGGTGCGGGGCAAGGCTGTGACCGTGCTGCCGGCGGCAATGTCCGCGGACGTGGAGGTCTCCGGGCACCAGCTGATCGCCAGCACCGATGCACTGGGCACGGAGGGGAAGGTGCTGCGCGCCCGGGTGCGGTAACCACTGCCCCTGCCGCAACCGGGAACAGCGGTTCGGCCACAACAAGGGATCCCCAGGGCGGCAGGCTCGCATTGAGCCTGCCACCCTGGGGATCCTTGTGGCATCCGCCGCGGCGGATGAGCGGTTTGACGGCCGAGGACTACTCCTCGTCCTCCTCCGGCTCCTTCTTGTACGGGTCCTCGCCGCCGGCGAAGGTCTTGCCTTCACGCAGCGCGGCCAGTTCGGCGTCCTTCTCGCGGGCCTTGGCCAGCAGCTCCTCCAGGTGCGAGGCGCTTTCCGGGATCTCATCGGGCACGAACTCGACGGTCGGGGTCAACCGGATGGTCAGGTTCCGGCCCAATTCCTTGCGCAGCGCACCGGTCTTCTGCACCAACAGCTCCGCGACCTCGGCCTTCAGTTCGGCCTCCCCGAGCACCGTGTAGTACACGGTGGCGTGCTGCAGGTCGTTGGTGACCCGGGCGTCGGTGACGGTCACGTTGTCGATCCGCTCGTCCTTGATGACATTGCGCAGCGACTGCGCCATGAGCACCTTCACGCGCTGGGCCAGGCGGGCGGCACGGGCTGAGTCAGCCATCTTCTTACTCCTTCACGGTTCAAGCCCCAGCAGCGGTCCCAGGTTGCCCTGGCAGCCCTGCTGCGGCTTCAAGCTTCAGTTTCCCAAGCGGTGGTTCCCCCAGCTTAGGACCGGGCGGCCTGGTTTTGCCAAGCACCACGGCCCGAGTTGGCTGCGGATTCCCAGCCTGAAAGGCGCGTGGGCGCACACCGGAACGCTGCTCCGGTGCGCGCCCACGCAGATTGCCTGACGCGGTCTTAGTCGCGCGGCTTCTCTCGCATCTCGAAGGTCTCGATGAGGTCGCCTTCCTTGATGTCGTTGAACGAGCCCAGGCCGATACCGCACTCGAAGCCCTCGCGGACCTCGGTGACATCGTCCTTCTCGCGACGCAGCGAATCGATCGACAGGTTCTCGGCGATGACGTTGCCATCACGCACCAGGCGCGCCTTGCTGTTGCGCTTGATGGTGCCCGAACGGATGATCGAACCGGCGATGTTGCCAAACTTCGAGGAGCGGAACACCTGGCGGACTTCCGCCGTGCCCAGTGCGACCTCTTCGTAGATCGGCTTGAGCATGCCCTTCAGGGCGGACTCGATGTCGTCGATCGCGGCGTAGATGACCGAGTAGAAGCGCATGTCCACGCCTTCTTTGTCGGCCATCTCGGTGACGCGCTCGGCCGGGCGGACGTTGAAGCCGATGATGATCGCGTTGTCCACGGTCGCCAGGTTCACGTCGTTCTGGGTGATGGCACCCACGCCACGGTGGATGACGCGCAGCTGCACCTCGTCGCCCACGTCGATCTTCATCAGCGAGTCTTCCAGGGCCTCCACGGCACCGGAGACGTCGCCCTTGAGGATCAGGTTCAGGGTGTCGATCTTGCCCTCGGCCACGGCCTGGTCGAAGTCCTCCAGGGTGATGCGCTTGCGACGCTTGGCCAGCTGGGCGTTGCGCTCGGCAGCCTCACGCTTGTCCGCGATCTGGCGGGCGGTGCGCTCATCCTCGGTGACCAGGAAGCTGTCGCCGGCGCGCGGGACGCTGGACAGGCCCAGCACCTGGACCGGACGCGACGGCAGGGCCACGTCCAGGTTCTCCCCGTTCTCGTTGAACATGGCACGCACACGTCCGTGCGCGGTGCCGGCCACGATGGTGTCGCCCACGCACAGGGTGCCGGACTGCACCAGGACGGTGGCCACGGCGCCGCGACCCTTGTCCAGGTTCGCTTCGATGGCCACACCGCGGGCGGACTTGTCCGGGTTCGCCTGCAGTTCCAGGCTGGCGTCGGCGGTGAGCAGCAGGGCGTCCAGCAGGTCGTCGATGCCCAGCTTCTGCAGCGCCGAGACCTTCACGAACATGGTCTCGCCGCCGTATTCCTCGGGCACCAGGCCGTACTCGGTGAGCTGGCCCATGACCTTGTCCGGGTTCGCCTCGGGCTTGTCAACCTTGTTGACCGCCACGATGATCGGCACCCCGGCCGACTGGGCGTGGTTCAGCGCCTCCACGGTCTGCGGCATGACGCCGTCGTCCGCGGCCACCACCAGCACGGCCAGGTCGGTGACCTTGGCACCACGGGCACGCATAGCGGTGAACGCCTCGTGGCCCGGGGTGTCGATGAAGGTCATCGGACGTTCGCGGCCCTCGTGCTCGTGCACGATCTGGTACGCACCGATGTGCTGGGTGATGCCGCCGTGCTCGCCCTCGATCACGTTGGACTTGCGGATGGCATCGAGCAGACGGGTCTTACCGTGGTCGACGTGGCCCATGATGGTCACCACCGGGGCACGCTCTTCGAGCATGTCCTCGGTTTCGGCTTCCAGCTCGGCATCCAGGTCCAGCCCGAAGCCTTCGAGCAGTTCGCGGTCCTCGTCCTCAGGGGAGACCACCAGCACCTTGTAGCCCAGCTCCTCGCCGAGCACCTCGAAGGTGGCCTCATCCAGCGACTGGGTTGCGGTGGCCATTTCGCCCAGGTGGAACAGCACGGTGACCAGGGCTGCCGGGTTCGCGCCGATCTTGTCGGCGAAATCGGTGATGGTCGCACCGCGGCGCAGCCGGATCTCGGTCGAACCGTTGCCGCGCGGCACATTCACGCCGCCCAGCGACGGTGCGCTCATCTGCTCCAGTTCCTGGCGCTTGGCGCGCTTGGACTTGCGCTGCTTGCCGCGTCCGCCGCCACCGCGGCCGAACGCGCCGCCTACGCCGCCGCGGCCACGCGGGGCACCGGGACGGAAACCGCCGCCACCGCTGCCGCCACCGGGACGAC